>NZ_JBTXLS010000050.1:0-22254 GCF_054871665.1 Myroides sp. LJL115
AATATTCAAAGGGATTTTGGATAGCGCACAGGACAATCTATACCTATACTCTACCTGCTTTGGTAGGTAGAGCTAGGTATTAAAAATGCTATTGATCGCTATATATTAAATATAGGGTTGGGGTTTGGGGGTTTCTCAGGAGATCCATGCCCACCCTTATTAAAATAACTGACTATGATTGCCCTTTCTCCTTTTGTAAACAACCTAAAGACAATACACTCCCTACTTAAGAACAGCCTTAGAGTAGTGAGAATAATATATCAACCTAGAAATTTCTATTTAACCCATATATCTCCTTTTATTATACTATTTAAGTGTAATATATCATCTACAATGCCCATTGCATTGTCCATAAAATGACGATTATCCTATGTAGGTAAAACTATACTATACCTAGACATAAAGCTATTGTAGAGTATTGATGCGCTCTACAACATATACTATTTATTAACCAACCTTTTAAAACAATAAGCCTATGACAAAAGGCTTGGAAGGTAAGACGTAAATAAGCTTAGGATGCAAATTGGACACTTGCTATTGGGCTTTCTTATGTAAAAAAGTTAGAGGTACTTTGAGTTAAACGAAAGATCACAGGTTACAAAGTATCTCACAAACCTAACTTCTTCTTTTCAAGCCAACACCAACAACCAAAGCTAGCGCATTGAGAAAGCTAACCTCAACGCCAAATGCATTTCTATATCTATTCCTTTTCCGTTCTTTCTCATATTGGGAGAGCTGAGAAAGATGTAAGAGATTAGGAATAGATTACAATTAACCCAAAACAATGTCTTTAAAGCCTTTATCTATTCTCTCCCCCTTTTGCTTAGGTAATTAAAAAGCCTTGTAAATGTTGTGGCCTAATACAACTACAAGCGTATAAAACTAAAGACTAACCTTTTAATAGTATCAAAAAATTATGAAATCAAATTTTACTCCACTCTATGGATATGGCGTAGCTATGGCTTTACTCAGCCTTTGCTTTTCCCCTAACCTACTCCATGCTAACACTATCCCAACTAGGATAGAACAAGAACAACAAAAGGTAACCATAACTGGAACCATTAAAGACTATAATGGAGCATTACCTGGTGTTGTTGTACAAGTAAAAAACAAAAACACTGCTACCATCACAGATGTAGATGGTAAATATTCCATTCAAGCATCTCCTTCTGAAACCTTAGTGTTTTCCTATATAGGATACAGTGGTCAGGAAATAACTATTAACCAAAAACGAATAATAGATCTAGAGCTACAGCAAAACTCTCAAGAATTAGAAGAAGTAATAGTTAACGCAGGATACTACTCTGTAAAAGACAAAGAAAGAACAGGAAGTATTGCTAGAGTCACAGCCAAAGACATCGAACTACAACCTGTTACAAATCCCTTACAAGCATTACAAGGGAGAATGGCAGGAGTAGATATTACTCAGGTCTCAGGAGTACCTGGAGGAGGAATGCAGGTGGAAATTAGAGGCAGAAATTTCTTAGGAAATAAATCCGTTCAGAATTCTCCTTTATATATCATTGATGGTGTAGTAATACCTTCTGAAAATCAAGGTTCTGATGCTGGAAATCTAAATATAGGTTTATTTTTCAAAGGGGTTTCTCCTCTTAATAGTATTCCTGTTTCTAATATTGAAAGTATTGAAGTACTAAAAGATGCCGACGCGACCGCTATTTATGGATCACGTGGTGCTAACGGAGTAATACTAATCACTACTAAAAAAGGGAAGCAAGGAGAAACTAAATTTACAGTATCTTCTTCTGTAGGGTTTAGTAAAGTAAACAAGTTCATGGAGCTAATGAATGCTCAAGACTATTTACTTATGAGAAAAGAAGCTTTTGCAAATAGTGGTCTTACTACCTATGGTCCTACAGACTACGATATCAATGGAACTTGGAACCAGACAAATTCGATTAATTGGCAAAAGAAATTAATTGGTGACACTGCAGTAGATAAAACAATTTCATTAGGAATTAACGGAGGAAGTGAGCTTTCAAGCTACAGTATAAACTTAAGCCATAATGAAAGCACTACAGTTTTTCCAACTGATAAAGGATACAAACGAAATGCTGCACTTATTAATTTTAGCCAACGAGATAGAGCTAATAAACTCAACGTAAATACATCAATAAATTACTCGAATCAATCCAATAATTTACCTATTTCAGACCTAACCTCTCAAGCATTCCAACTATCTCCAATTTCCCCCGATTTATATATGCCTAATAAAGAGCTTAATTGGGAAAATGGGACATTTCAAAATCCTTTAGGTGCATTATCTAATGTATACGAAAATGACATTAATACTCTTAATTTAAATTCTACTTTAAAGTACAACTTAAATTCTTATCTAAATTTTACTGTTAATGCAGGTATCAACTCGGGAAGTTTTATTGAGCAACAAATTGTCCCACATACTTCATTAAATCCCTTCCTGGGACTATCGAGTGAGTTTTCAGCTAATGCTAGAAATGTCAGTAAAACATCGTCCTATATAGTTGAACCACAATTAAATTACACTAACAGTTGGAAAAGACATTCTCTCAATCTTCTAATTGGTACTTCTTTCCAAGCAACAGATTACAATCTTTTAAAACTACAAGGCTCCAATTACTCATCTAATGCTTTTATCCGAAATATTTCCGCTGCAAAAACAAAATTTATTTATTATGATATAAGCTCACAATATAAGTACACCTCCTTCTTTACACGTATTAATTATATGTACGATAGTAAGTATATTGTAAACTTGACTGCACGTAGAGACGGTTCTAGTCGTTTTGCATCTAATAATAAATTTGGAAATTTTGGTGCTATTGGAATTGCATGGATTCTTAGCAAAGAAGAGTTTACTAAAAATTGGAGATGGCTATCCTTTGCAAAATTACGAGGTAGTTATGGTATAACTGGAAGTGACAACATAGGTGATTATGCCTATCTAGACACCTATAATATAAATAACAATTTGTATGGAAATGAAGTAAACCTTGAGCCATCAGCTCTTTATAATCCAGACTATCATTGGGAGAAAACTACAAAATTTGAAGCTGCTTTAGAAGTAAGTATATTAAAAGAAAGGATTAATACAACCTTAGCTTACTACAACAATAGATCTGGCAATCAACTTGTTGGCTACACTCTTCCTAGTACAACAGGATTCGACAATATTACTTCAAACTTCCCTGCAATAGTGGAAAATTCAGGATGGGAGTTTACTATAAACACGATAAATATTCAAACTAAAAATTTTAGTTGGCATACCAACTTTAATATCTCTCTTAATAAAAATAAGCTAGTCTCCTATCCAGGTCTTCAAGACGGAACCCAGAGTAGTACTTATATTATTGGTAAACCATTAAATATTGTAAAACTTTATAACTACGAAGGCATAGATCCTGTTACCGGATATTACACATTTACAGATTACAACGAAGATCAAAAACTTACTACCCTTGATAGACAAATTATAAAGGATTTAAACCCTAAGTACTTTGGAGCACTACAAAACAGCTTAAAATATAAAAGCATTCAATTAGATTTCTTATTCCAGTTCGTTAACAAAAAGTCTAGAAATATAAACTCTACTTCCGGTACTGCTCTAGGTACTGGTCTAGTAAACCGACCTAAAGAGTATAATGACAGATGGACTCTTGACAATCCTAATGCTAAATATATGAAAGCTATCCATTCATCAACTGCAAATAATTCTTTAATAACTCCTTTTAAAGATAGTAATGCTGCTGTTTCCGACGGGTCATATATACGCTTAAAAAACGTCTCTTTAACCTATGAGTTAAATCTACCTAAATATGGGGTAGACTCTATACGTCTATATCTTCAAGGTCAAAACTTATGGACAATAACTAATTACCTAGGAATGGATCCTGAATTTACCACACTAGGATTTTTACCGCCTCTTAAGACCTATTCATTTGGCTTACAAATAACCTTCTAAAAACTCAAGACATGAACATATTTAAACAAAAACTAGGCTTCAAAACAATTCTTCTGATATTGGTAGCAACTTGGCTCACATTTAGCTCTTGTCAGGATTTAATTGAAGTAGATCTCCCTGATGATAAAATTAATCGAGAAGATATCTATAATGATTTGGCAACCACTAAATCCGCTCTAAATTTCCTTTATACCAGAATCAGGGATACTCCTCTATTTTCTTCAGCTGTACAAGGCTTATCTATAAATTTAAGTTTATACACTGACGAACTTATTTATTACGGGTCAACTAATAATCCGATATTCTTAAACAGTATTGATGCAGAAGTTCCGTCATATACAGAACATTGGTGGAATAATAGCTACAAAGATGTTTACGCTATAAATGCGTTTATAGAGGGAGTAACTAACTCATCCTCCATAAAGGAAATAGATAAAAAACAATTGTTAGGAGAAGCTTACACATTAAGAGCCTTATTCTATCAAACTTTAACAAAGCTATTTGGAAACATTCCTTATACCACAACTACTAATTACCTTACTAATACAACAATTAGTAAAACTAATTATGCTGATGTCTTAATACAGATTGAAAAAGACCTCCTTTTAGCTCTTGATCTATTAGATTACTCATATAGAAATGTAGATCGCATTTACATCAACAAAGCAGTTTCAGAATTACTTTTAACAGAAAACTATCTTCTACAACAAAGATATGACTTAGCAGAGGTATATGCGCAAAACATTATAGATAACTCTACATATCAACTTGAAGATAATCTTGATTACATATTTTTAAAAGATGCCAAAAGTACTCTCTTACAAATTAGTCCAACTAGCTTACCACGAACAACAGACCAAGCAAACTACTATTTATTTACAAACGCCTCAGTTACATCCGCTTTGAATCCTGACTTTTATGATACATTTCAAAACTCAGATTTGAGAAAAACTAACTGGATACAAGATACAGTAATAAACGGAGTAAACTATCACCAAGTATTCAAATATAAAAACAAGCTAAACAATGTGAATGAACTTGGTGTTTTCTTTAGATTAGAAGAGGCATATTTTTATCTAGCAGAAGCACAAGTTTATCAGGAAAAAATAGTAGAAGCGATAAAAACGCTCAATAAGATTCGTGTAAAAAGAGGCTTAGCAGGGCTTTCTTTAGGTCTATCTAAAGAAACGTTTATAACAGAATTACTTATAGATGCTAACAAAGAGTTTTTTTCTGAATCGGGCCATCGCTTTTTTGATTTAAAGCGCAATGGAAGAATACAAGATCTAGCTAATTCAAAATCCACTTGGAAACCCTATAATGATCTTCTTCCAATTCCACAAAAGCAAATACTTATAAATAGAAATCTTTTACCTAACAATCCAGGATATTAAACTAATATAAAATGAAAACTATAATCAACATAATCCCAATGTTATTTGCAGGCCTACTACTTTCCTGTACAAATTCTATAGATAATAACTTAAGAAGCAATCTAGATGGAACTATCACTATACAAGGGAGAGTCTTAGTAGAAGGCACAAATACTCCGCCACAAGGTATCAATACGCTAAATATTACTAATCGATGGATAGACTCTAATAAAGGGGAAAATGAAATGGCATATATTGACAAAAAAGGTTTTTATAGAATCACAATACAGAAGGGAGACACTTTAAAATTAATGCCCAATTACTTAATTTACAAAAAGCGTATTCATAAGCACACAATTACTGACTTACATAAAAATCAAATCATCAATTTTACAGTACACCTAGACAGTACTGTATACAAAGAAATAATTCAGAAATCCCCTAACTCAAAAAAGAAGTTAGATAAATTATTAAATAATATAAATCCGAATAAATTGATATCAATATCGGGTACAGTGCTAAATAAAAATACAGGTAAGCCAATTGTAGGCTTACCTATTTCGCCTATTTCTATAGAGAATGCAAAAGGACTTGGTTCTTTTAACTTGACTAATGAATATGGTCAATTTTCAATAAGAGTTCCACAAAATATAAGTGTTGGCTTTAACACTCTACATGAAAACAGAAGTACTTATGTTACTGCAAGTAAAGACACCATTCTAACATTAACCCTATAACTATGAAAACTATAATTATATGCTTTCTTATAGTATTGAGCACCTCAACTATATTTAGTAACACACAAAGTAATGGCATTGAACCAAACCCCTATTCAATAGTAGGATCTATAATATCTCCTGATGGTAATTGGCTTCTCTATTCTAAACTGTATTCTAAAACACAAACTCCAGGGGAACTACGCTTAATTAATACAAAAACCAAAGAAGAGTTATCCACTACTTATCCTAGTAATTTATTTCAAAATCTATTAAAAGAGGATTTAGGTATATATAAAGTAGATCAATCCATCTACATTGTGGATTTTACAAAACCTGATTTTAAGGAACAACGAAAAGACATTATAAAATATGACACAGATAGAAATCACAACTTATTATATACCCTAAGTAAAGATGGTAATTTAATGATTGAAAAACTTTTAAAAAACAAAAAAAACACAGTATTTCAAGCCATTAATGTCAAGAAATATTTTTTAAATATCCCTAAAACTTTCCTTATATATCAGGAAAAAGGTGATGCTAAAAACATATTTGCAATAGACTTGCAAACATTTAAAAAACAATTGTTAACTAGTATTGATAGCGACTTACAGACACTTGAATGGAATTTATCTCAAGATGCTATTCTATTTAATTATGAAGACAGTAACAATCAAATGCTTATAAATTTAAAAGATCAAACTATTAGAAAAATCGAACTCCCACTTGGGCAATATTCATATTTTGAAAAAAGTTTCTATTCTAATAATGATATATTAATTAAATACAATATCAGTACAAATGAAAAATATCCAGAAAGCGAATACTTAGATATTTGGTCAAGCAATAGTGGTTCTATAATAACGACAGATTATGAACCGAAGTTCAAGTTTAATTATTATGCTAAGATATATAAATATGATAGTGGACAGCTTATTGATTTAGAACGAGACAGATTCAAAGAGTACTTGCCAATTCCTATACCGAACTACGTGGTTTATTTTAATTATTTTGAAAATCAAGATTTTCTACATACATATGAGAAAAACACTTATTATATTGAAAATATTAAAACAAAGAAAAGCACCTTTCTGACCAAAGTTAGCCAACTTCCAATTTTTGCTTCTCCAGATAACACTAAGTTATTATTTCAAAAAGAAGACTCTAATACTTGGGAAATTTTGGATCCAGAAACAAACATAAGACTTATCATTAACCATGAACAGATTTATTCTAAACCTCCTCAGTGGTCGAAAGATGGTAAATTCATTTACTATGTAAATAATAACAATTTAAATAAATTCGAAATAAAAACGCAGAAAACTACAAAGCTCACTCACTTTACAAAACCTACAATTATAGAAATTGTAAATGATTCTGTAGGTCCTAGCAGAAGATCTTTAGTAGATAGTACACAACCTATCTTTATTACTGTTGAAATAGAAAATAAAAAAGCTGTATTTAAAATTGATAAAAAGAATATAGTTAACATTTCACCATTTAGTACAAACAATTTACCAAACAAAGACCAAATCCGCCAAAATATCGATAGCCATAATAAAACTATAGTATTGAAAGAGGAAAACTACAATTTACCACATACATTATTCATTTCATCTGGTAATAAAAAAGAGCTATTACTAAAAAGTGAGTTAGAAAAGGAATATAATTGGCTAAGAAGAAAAAAAGTCAGCTTTAAAGATAGCAAGGGCAAAGATCTTGAAGCTTTTTTATATTACCCTAAGAACTTTGACCCTAGTAAAAATTACCCTATGATCACACGAGTATATACATCAGCATGGAAATCACTTGGAGCAAACAAATTTATACCTTCTACTCTGCTTAATGGAACTGGTTATAATAGAACATTATTAAATGAACTGGGGTACTTTGTTCTTACGCCTGATACGTATATAGACGATAGAGGTCCTGGTTTAACAGCTGTAGATTGTGTTGAGAGTGCAATTAATGAAGTATTACGAATAGAGCCCGCAATTAGCAAAGATAAGATTGGTCTGTCTGGGCATTCCTTTGGTGGTTATAAAGCAAGCTTTATAGCAACACAATCCAAGCTATTTGCGGCTATTGAAAGTAATTCTGGAATACAAGATTTAATTGGTAGTTATACCTATAAATATAATAATGCACGTAAACTACCTGAGTATTCGCGAGTAGAAAATTCTCAATTTTCGATGAAGCAAAGTTTTGCAGAAAATCCTCAAAAGTATTATGATAACTCCCCATTATTAAATGCACATAAAATTAGAACTCCTATTCTACTTAATACGGGATTAGAAGATGAAAATGTACATTGGGAACAAACTAGAACTATGTTCTGGGCTTTAAAAAGGTATAATAACACACAATTTGTAGCTCTTTTATATAATAATATAGGGCATGCATTTAATCAATATCAAGAAAACGAAAAATTACAAGCCAAAGACTACACAATGCGTTACTTAGATTGGTGGGACTATTATTTAAAAGATAATAAGACAATTAAATGGATAGATGATGCAGTGAATCCATCCAAAATATCTGCTTCTTTCTTAAGTTTTAGATAAATATAAGGCGCTCAAAATAGAGCGCCTTCCTTAATACGTTATTAATCTAATTCGAACAGTGGACGTATTACTCCCAAACTATCCTTTCCGTAAGCTTGGGTTAAAACGTTATTAATCTCGATATAACACATTTCATCTCCCTCATCTAAACTGCAATGATCTGCTGTTACTCCAATAGCCTCTGTATAAACCAAAGGAGAAATCTCATAATACACAATCCCTGTGTATGGTGTTTGAGCAAAATTATCAGATGTAAATTCGGCCTCAGTCACTACATCATTAGTCACGTTACTAGCACTTAAAGTAAGTGCACCTAAACCTAGCATCGCAAATACCGCTAATGGTAGGAAAAGGCTTTTAAACATTTTTTTCATCGTTGATAATGTTTTAATTAAAAGCTTCTTTTCAGTTAACTATTAGAAGGTTATATTTCTGTGTTTGTTGATCCGTTATAATGTCAGCCTATTTCTTAGACACTTAGATCCTAATACATACAAGATGTAACTGTGAAAAAACCTTTGAAAAGCATCACATAAAGAAGCTCTTAAACTGTTAATATTAAACTTCATAAATTTTGGTCTAAGTGTCTATAACTTAGCTTTAGGTTAAACAATCATTTTTAAAGTGAATGGATTCAAAATCCAAGCATTTTTCCATACACTTTTTCCTTATAATAAATAGAGAACTTTCCTGTAATAGAACTTACCATAAGTTCCTGGTCCCCCTTTCTCTATTTAATACTATATACATCTGTATTCAATATTATACTTTTCTTTTCTAGACCTGTAAGCTCAAACGCTTCCTTGTTTTGATTTTCCTTCACAAAGCAGTCACTACACTTCTATCTTTATCTTGCTTATATATCATATTTACTATAAACCAGATCTTTAGTCTAACTATAGAAAAAGCTCATCTAAACTAGGCAACCAATACGCTAATAGCAATACGTATTTTCACCTATTTTTCACATAGATTCTAAGCTACCTCTGTACTTATTTTTTTTTCTTTTTGAAGTAGGTAATGTCTTATTTACTTATATCTATCCGCTAGTAAGTAAGACTCTTTGATACATTCTTACATCAGATTGAGCCTTCTATTACAATGAATTATCCTACCTCTTTTAAAATAATAGTAAACAGACTTTTATATATTACTCACTATCAATATATTAGCATCACTATTTTGTTCAAATACTTTACTAGGAGTGAGTAACCTAGTAATTAGTATTTTTAAAGAGCGGCATACTGTCTAAGATAATTACCTCTAAGCCTATCCGTAGTTCACTTCTAGCATTTATTTCTTATTTAATATCTTGCCGCTTTTTTTGAATAAACAGTAGCGCTTCACTTCTTCCTAGAGAACCATGGCCCCAGTATAGAGGTATCTAGCCTTATCACTTCAGCCGCTGCTATACTTTGTATTGAATTTCTCTTTTAACGCTAGATAGATACCTTAATACTATACTTCTTTTGAAAAGTAGATTTATAGTTTTCTGCTGCTATCTATGCGCTTATCTCAAGAAATAAGAGAATATTTCATAGAAAAATTACTGTCAATTTATTTTGTAATACAACTTATTATCAATACCTTGGGTGTAATTCAACATGAATTTTTCACAAGACTTTTTTAAAAGAGTCACATTAAGATTTAATAGGGCGGAAAACTAACTCATTTCTGCCCTAATTTTTTTTTATTAAAAGCAGTAGCTTTTGATAAAATGTTTATATTTTTTTGTTTTCTACTGTACACAACCCCACCTTTTTCACTTTTCTCTGCAGCATTTTACCCTTAGGTTTATGCTTTACTTAGTTTAAGCACTGTGTTTATTTTACGTTTTACTTAGTTTACACTTAGCTTTTGTGTATAATTTACCTTTATCCTATCTATCTATTTATTACTTTAAATAACTTTCAAAAATTGTCATTATATTAAAACAAAAACCATAAATTATTGCGTATGTAGCTTATTTTCAATACCTTGCAAGTGTATTTGAAAATAAATTACTCATCAACTCAAAAAGTTGTAAGGGGGTGCTAGTACTAACAACAAGCTAACACCCCTTTTTTTATTACTAGAACTCATTTACGCCTAGACTTAACTAGTAGCTAATAGCTTACAATAAAAACCTTATTATTTTTTTATTACTTCTTCTATTATACTAGGTCAGTTTTACCCCGTGATATTACGAGTTTGGTAATTTCAACTATCTCTTTAGCTTTTATTTTTGTTCTTGGTTCTATGGGATCTTTCAATTCTAGAACACTTCTGTAACTTACTTTTGTAAAATTAAGTGGAGAATTAAGTAAAATCAATCCCCATCTTTCCAAGTTTTTATCTTTAAAAATGGGTATTGACTTTGTTGTTTATTTTTTGTAAATTAAGCCATCGAACACCAATTTAGAGCTACAAAATACGCTGTACACTCTATATCCCCTAGCAAACCACGTTACGGATTCATTTGCTTAAAAATCAATTATTTAGCTTTTTACATTAAGGAAGGAAAATACAATTAGAAACTAAAAAAGACTTTTTTAGATCAAGTGATAACTATCCTTGTATTATTTCCATAAAAAAACCACCTATTTCTAGGTGGCTTATAGTTACTTAATACAACTACCTCTTTGTAACTGAGGTATGAAATATGTCCAATTTCAAAGGGAAACTTTCCCTTATTAGCCTTTTAAGTACCAAGGCTGTGATACCACTTTAATCATAAGGAGATTTATTGCTTTTGTGAATAGTTTTACTCAAACTGTCAAGAGTTATAGAAGGCGGTTTTGTAGGTAATAATTTATCTCCTAATTCCAGATTATTCGGATCGATATACTTAAGCCGCACTGCTAACATTAGCATTTCAGCTGTATTACTTACATGCCATTTTTCGTAGATACTCTTTTTATGACTAGATACTGTATTTTCACTTATTCCTAATTCTGCAGCGATCTCCTTGCCAAGCTTTCCCTTAGCAAATTTACCTACAATTATAATCTGTACAGGGGTCAACACTTGTACTTTGTTTTTCAAAATATCTCTGTTTACATTCAAGAAATCGAAAGCATCTTTAGAAAGATACCATTTTCCTGAAAAAACATCCCGAATTGCAGAGCTTATAAGTAAGATACCTTCGGATTTAGGTAAAAAACCTTTGACACGTTGGGCTAAACATCTCTGCTTTACATAGAGAAACCTAAGAGAAGTAAATACTAACACTTCGGCTTGTGGTAAAATTTGTTGTAAATCACTTAAAAGCTCCAACATCACTTTATCTGGCGTTCCATATGTCCCAACTTCTACAATAATCACATCAATAGAATACTTACTGTGGTTTTGTAGAAAATCTGCACCTGTTTCACTGTGTAAAACAAGCTTGATGTCCTTTGTCTGATCTAACATGTATTTCAAGCTAGCTAAGTCAATTGGACATTCTTCTATTACTGCTATGTTAATCATAATTACAAACGTATTTGAAGAAGGATGTAATTGGTCTTTCCTTTATAACCATGTTCCATAGTGGTGTTCAACTCCGCTAAACGCTTATCGATACTATCTAATCCCAAATAACGAACAGGGGTTAAATCCAATAAATCAAAACCATACTCCAGCTCATCAGGGTGTATAATATCGTACAGGTCATCATCATCATCCTCTTCTTCTGGATTATTTCTCTCGTGTATAAAAGAAAACTCCTCTCCATCAAAACTAATATGAATCTGTAAGATTCCCTTATCTTCTGTTAATTTAATTTCCACGTCCATGGCATCACTTACATTACAGATATTGCGTAGCAACTCCGTGCAGAGTTCTGCTAAAGCCTTGCCATGATCGATATTGCTAAATTCTAAATTGGAATTGTTTATTAGAGTTACATCTACAGCAGTGTCGGTCTCTACTTCTTCTAAGTAACGCTCTAAAATATGTAGAAAGGGATTCTTTCCTTTCTCTACTACATATTTCTGTAAAAGAGCCTCTCTTAGTTCTTGGTGTTTAACCACTACAAAACGAGATAACATTTCAAACATATCTAGGCGCTTTTCTTTATTCATACCGCCTTTAATAAGTATCTCTAACTCACTAAAAATAACATGAATAAAGTTGCCTATAGATATATGCTCCTCCAAAAGGTGATCATTACTTACCTTTGCCTTCATGTGTTTTAGTTTATCGCTTAAAAACCTCTTTTTGCCAACCAGTTGGCCAGCTAATTGTCCTATTAGAAATGCAATAATAAAATGTTGCACTAATAATGCATAAATAATAAAATCGAAAAATTCCATAAAAAATCTTTTTAAGGGTCAAAAATTAGAAATCCAAAAACACGGGGGACTTTGCTTTTTGATTCCCTTTCAAGAAAAATAGCTTACTTTACAGTTGTAAGCCATGTAAAGAATACTCTTTACATAAATTAAGCCTAGCTATGGCATCAGATCCACCATGGCTTTAGAAACAGTTTATAGCCTCTATAGATAATAGCAAAGCCTCTCTTGAAAGAGAAACTCATCCTATCATTTTTAAGCACAGAATAGGATGCTAAAAAACTCGAGCTATTCATTAAGACTAGTTTTTTCATAATACAAATAACTTAGAAATTATACCTATGTTTTAACAAGGTAAAACCTGCCCATTACAAGCCAGGTGAAAATCATAAAATTTCCCTGCAAAGCCACTATAAAGGCTTTTTAGAAAACCTGTGAAAATAATTCTCGCAAATTTCGGAACTATTTACCATTTAAAACATACCCTTTTTAGGGTATATTTAGCATATTTATGGAAATATTATGTTATTTAATAAATTCATCCTTCAGCACTGCATTTTAGTAGTAAAAATTATATTTTAACTCAATATCTAGCAATTTGAACAAACACTATTCATTAAAATTATACATATTAGTACATTTTACCACTATGACCTTCCAAAAATAGAAACAACAATTAGGAAAAAACTGTTAATTTCATGGATATATTTACATAAAATAACATTTACATTCTTATCATTAAACTTTAACACATTAAAAACCAATAAGATAGTGGTTATATCAAATATAACTATTATTTTTACATCGGTGAAAGTAAAATAACTAATGGGGTTTTATTATTCACAGGCATTAAATCTTGTTGTTTCCAAAAAAAAGTAACAATGCCAGGTGTTGGAGTCATCTTTCCAGCACCAAACTTAAAAAAATAAACCAGTAGGGCTAACTGGTTTATTTTTTCTTTTGTCTTTCAATATAGTTACATATATCTATCACAAACTAAATATATACATTATGGATTACAAAAGTATATTAAGTCAAATCGATGACTTTGAGCATCAATGCCTTCTTAGTTCACAGCCTGGAAAATCACCACATAAAAAAATCAGAAACTTTATAAAAGATAAATACACTCAGATGTGGGTACATTATCACCAGAAGGGATTCGCAAATCAAGAGGAAGAGATCTTTTTCTTCAAACACGTTAAACCCGCTATGGTTAGTAAAATATTCTTTTATAATTCGATCAAAGAAATAGATAAAGGATTTGAAAAAGTACCCGAAGAACACAAAAACACCTATTACCAGTCCATTTACGACATTATCTTACAAGAGAAGAAGACCTTAATTAAACAATGGGAACACTTTGAGTATTATAAAAGTGGTCGCACTGATTTAGATTCTCTTTATTACACCTTGAATAAAGGTATATCTATCTACTCTGTAACTTACTCTGGGGAGATAGAACTGCTTAAGAATAATTCCACCGATTTTTCTACATTATTGGAGCTAAATGCTACCTGTCATTTATTGTTTAAAGAAACTTTAAAGCACCTTCGAGGCAAACTACTTAGCATTCCTAAAACTCAAAACCAACCACAGCCTAACGCCATACAATGAACACATTCTAAGGCAGCACTAACCGAACTAATCTACGCCATTTATATAGCAGGCGCCGTTGACAAAAAACACACCTCCATAAAAGAGCTATCTGAGCGGTTATCTGAAGTATTTAATATCCCCTTGCCCAATATTCATCATACCTTTTTTAGAATGAAAAATAGAAAGTCCAGCCAGACTACACCTTTTTTAGATCTACTAAAAAAAGAACTTGATGAACATATTCAAAAAAACAATCAGTAAAACTCAATCTATAACTTTCCTAGCTACATACAACACCTAGCTACATACAACACCTAGCTACATACAACACCTAGCTACATACAACACCTAGCTACATACAACACCTAGCTACATGCAATACCTAGCTACATGCAATAACAGTAGACTAAATCCTTGTTGCTTATAATCTCCTACATAAGTAATAAAAAAACTAAATACAGAAAACATAATAAATTAACTAACTAACCTATTAAGACGCACATTTAAACAGAGAAAAAAACAAACTACAGCAGAAACTAATAATTCAAAAAGCATTGTAAAAAAGATTAAAATAAAAATAAAAGTACACAAAAACATAGCTACAAATAGATTGTTTTCATCCAAGCAAATCTTCTATACTAACTATATCTTCCAATATCTTTAGAATAATAATTACACATTCTAAAACACAATTACTCACTGCTACTTAGGCCCTTATGACAAAAATGAGCTAGTTAAAAAAGACTAGATTTAAAACTAATTACCCAAGCCTGTTCCAAAACATAAAAGATTGCTTTGATATCTTTAAAAAGGGGAATTGACTTTGCTCCACTTCTTGGACTACTTAACCTTGAAAATTAGACTCCGATTTTTTAAATACGTTTTACATAAGGATTTCTCCTAACTATTATTTTTACTATATGACTATATTCTCACGTGATACCCTTGGGCTTCAGCCCTTGCCTTTATAGTAAAATAATGTAATACTCTTTCAATAATTCAGGATCTTTACTTTGTCCTTATAACTACAAAGGCATTACAAGTAGCTCAATACCTTCCAATACTTAAAATCCCATGGTAGTTTAATTACTACAAAATCCACTATGTAAATTTCACTTCAAATCCTTTAAATAAATTTAACAAGTAGCTTTTTTAAAATGAAATAGTTTTTTTGTAACCTTTTGGCCCTTCACCTACCCTAATTAGGTATAAACAATTATTTTTTTGAAATGAAAAAAGCAATATTAATTTTTGCCTTCTTAATAGGGGTAGTTACTGTAAAGGCACAGAAGATAGATTCTGATTCAATGCAAATAGCAAACACGATAGAACAAGCAACTTGGATAAACACCCCCAAAATACTGGAATTAAACCGTTCCATGAGAGATTTATGGAGCGCGCATATGTATTGGACATTCATTACGGTAGATGCCTACTATAATGATCCAAAAGGTTTGAGTGCTAAACTTGCATCTTTATTGCAAAACCAAAAAGACATCGGCCAGGCCATCGTACCTTACTACGGACAACAAGCTGGTGAGCAATTAGCAGAGCTTTTAATCGAGCATATCCAATAGCATATCCCAGTTTTGCAAGCCACAAAAGAAAATAACTCACAAGCCTTAGATAAAGCTGTAGCTAATTGGTATGCTAATGCAAAAGATATTGGTAGTTTCCTGGCCTTAGCCTATCCATAGAATTGGTTTGCTTAGCAAACTCAAAGTGTATTAGAAATGCATATTACCCACACGATAGACTAGTTCGTTAGTATACTAAAAGCAGATTATACCCAGTCCTTAACTGGCTTCCAATAGGCATTGTATCATAAGATAGACCTTTCCGATATACTTACCCCGGGAATAGTAAACCAATTTCCCGACTAATTCTAATTAATATCTAATTCTAAAAAATAAATATATGAAAACGCTAAATAAAACTCAGTCATTGAAACAAACTTTCAATTTATTAAAATATACCTTCACAATTGTACCTATTGTAGCCGGATTAGATAAATTTGCTAACTGTTTAACTAATTGGCAACAATATATTAGTCCTACTGTAATAGATTTAATGCCATTCTCTTCCTCATTATTTATGCACATTGTAGGTGTTATTGAAATCATTGCAGGTATTATTGTACTTGTAAAGACCCAAATTGGAGGATACATAGTTGCAGCTTGGTTAACACTAATAGCATTAACTTTACTACTTAATTTTAGTTATGTAGATGTAGCTGTTCGCGATCTTGTAATGGCAATTGCAGCCTTATCTATGGTAAGATTATCTAAACTTGTGAAATAGGCATGAAACAATCTGAAAAATTAACAGAAACAGAAATCATCGAACGCATTTTAAAAGGAGAAAAATCGCTTTACGAACTTATCGTAAGGCGATTTAATCCGTATTTATACAAAATTGGCAGATCATACAATTACAATCACCAGGACACCCAAGATTTAATGCAGGAAACTTTTATTGACGTCTATAAAAGTTTGGTGCAATTTCAAGCACGTGCAAGTTTTAAAACGTGGATTATCCGCATTATGATGAACAACTGTTATCGAAAAAGAGAAAAATCAAGTTTTAAAAATGAAATTATGCAAGATGCAAACGAACGCTCAATTCCATTGTTTACTACCAAAAACAACGATACCGATAAAATAATTCACAATCGCGAACTGGCAAATATTATTGAAAATGCTCTTGCTCAAATACCGCTAGACTACCGCATGGTGTTCTCATTAAGGGAAATAACTGGACTTAATGTATCGGAAACCGCAAAAATTCTTAATATCAGTGAGGCTAACGTAAAGGTTAGACTAAATAGAGCAAAGTCAATGCTAAGAAATGAGATTGAAAACTCTTATTCCACTAAGGAATTATTTGAATTCAACTTGGTATACTGTGATGCTATAGTAGAAAATATAATGAAAAAAATAGACAAATTGTAATTAAAAAAACACGAGTTAAAGATGAAAATATATCATAATTATCAATGTAGTAAAAGCAATTGTGCACTTGAATTAATCAAGCAAAATGGCATTATCCCACAGATTGTTGATTATTTAAAAACCCCTCCAACTAAAGAAGAGCTAATAAAATTACTATCCATGCTAAAGCTCAGTCCAGTGGAAATTGTGCGAAAAAATGAAGTAATTTTTAAAGACAATTATTCGGAAAAAACTTTTAGTGATGACCAGTGGCTAGACATTTTATTATTACACCCACAGCTTATTGAAAGACCGATAGTAGTAAAGGATGGAAAAGCGGTTATTGCCCGACCTTCGGAGCGATTATTGGATTTGTTATAAAAGATATTTACATGTTTTTTTTTATAGACACTATTTAATGTAAATCAAAAAAACATATAATATTCTCATTAAAAGGCACATTATCAAGAAGTAAAAAGAGTTATCCATATCCTTGGAAATATCGATATAAATAATTAACTACCTGAATTTTTTCTCTTTGTAAATAGTAGATATTTGTGCCTTTGTCTATAAACTATATTTAAAATTAGCTATAACAAATCCCTTTTCTATTATTAAAGAGCCTATTTTTATCTTACTGTATTCTTTTATTTTTTCAGTCTATAGCATAATCATTCAAGTAATGCAATCATGCTAGTGTACTTTGTTTTAAAACAATCAAGCTCAAGCTTTTGTATTATATTTTCGCTTATATTAGAACCTATTTTAATTATACTAAAAAATATCTCTTTCGTATTTGCAACCTAAAAGCCATACTCTTTCCAACCTGTTTACAATGCTATCGACTTATCATGGAGCAATGCCCTGTAGAAGGAAATGTTAGTAAGCTACAGACCTTAAAGAGATAAATAATTAGCAAATGTTTTATATCGAACTATTAGAGACAAAATGGTTTATTGAGCTGATTAATCATCAAAAGTGGAAAAAGAGTCTAGTCCGACCGAAATACCCTTTTTAAATCTACTTGTCAAGCCTGTAACTTGAATCTATATTAAAAGAATCTTTCTTACAGATAGCCTAATTACCTAATCAGTTACACAAAGGCATAAAATTACATAACTAGTCAGGTAAAAAAATAAGGCTGCCTATTTTTTAGACGGCCTTATTTTTTATAATACTATTGTCAATACTACTTTAGAGCACCTCTAAATATTGAAACTTTCCTTTCTGTTTTCTTGATGATCTTTATACTTCAACGTATAGGTTACATAAGGAGAGTCTACTCCATCTGCTTGATATTCATAGTTTATACTTTGTGCTTGAATAACTATATTTTCTCTATCATCTTGAAAAACTATCTTCCCATATTTATCGTAGATTTTAAAATCACTGATAGTAGCTTTGTCAACACCATATACCAAAATACCATATTGTAATTTTCCAGTTAGCACTGTCCCTTGGGCTGTTCCTTCAAAGGTAGGATTCCCCCATACTCTATAAAAAGCATTTACTAACTCTACCTCTAAGACATCTTTTATACTAGGGTCTTTTTTACTGAAAGCAGTAATATAAACTTTCCCTTTCTGCCCTTTTGAAGTTTTAACTAGCCCATTTTCGTCCACTGTAGCAACACTTGGATCAGAGGAAGAAAATCCTAGTAAAGAGATATCAGCATCTCTAGGTTCAGTAGACACGTATAATGGATACTCTTCCCCATTTATAACTTGAACCCCCGAAGTAGATCCTGTTATGGAAACATGTGTTAAATCTCCTGTGATGATCTCTACTTGTAAACTTCCCTTAATCCCATTAGGAGCTGTAACAGTAATTTCAACTATACCTAAGGATATTCCCTTTACCACTCCGTTTTGATCTACTGTAGCAATATTAGGATCAGAGCTAGACCAAACTATCCCACTTGGATCACTACCTTCTGGGAAAACCGTATAGTGAAATTGGTATGTCTGATTTATCCTCACTTCATTGCTAGGTAATCTCTGCTCAATCCATAGATCATCTAACGGTCCTCCTGAGACCATAATAGAAATATGTTCTCTTATGGCGTCTTTATCCTTTACGTGTATTTGTACACCAGTTAACCCATTTTTTAAAAAAGTAATAACTCCATTTTGCTCTATTGTTGCATGTCCATTGAAATCACCACTCCAAACTAAGTCCTCCATAGTAATATTCTTTAATTCTAACAACTTACTAAGATCAAAGGTAGGGGTCTCACTCATATCTACATAAATAGTACTTTCTAAAACTTTTATGCTTATCGGTAGAGTTACGATCCTTAACGTACTACTTTTTGGGGAGTTTTTAAGCTTTACAGTTATAGTCGCCTCACCATCCGCTATCACTCGTAGTTCTTCTTTTTCAAGCTCTACTACCTCTTTATTGCTATTAGACCACTGTATATCGGCAACATCTACTTTGCCTATAATATTTATCTGGTCTAAAAGATTAATTGTATCAAATAGCTTTAACTCCTTTTCACTTGTTTTAAATACTACTTTACCTTGTATATCTTCTACTTTATCATCTTCTTTAATACTACTGTCGTCCGAGGAACAATTCCATATAAAAAAGGACAAGAAAAGCATAATAATAATTCTAGTTTTCATTAATGGTTGATTTTATTTTAAAATATTAATTTTTGTTTTTTATATTCCACTTCTTCGTTTTGCTCTAATTTATAAGTAATATAAGGTTCTTCTACTTGATCTAATAGAAAGCTAAACGTATGGGTTTTATTGTTAAGAGTAAAACTAACATCCTCAAATCCATCCTTAATTAAATCCCCTTGTTTATTATAGACTTTTAACTCACTTATCTTATCGTAAATTTGACTCTCAGAAGTGGCATATAAGCTTATCAAACCAGAAACCTTATTATCCTTTTGTACACCATCTAATCTAGCCGAAATAGTAAAGCGATAAAAGCGATTCACAACATCGAAGGTAGCTATGAGTTTATTTTGTGGATCTGCTGTGCGAAAAACAGTAATATTCACTTTTCCCTCTTTTCCTTTTATAGACTTTATAATACCCTGGTTATCAACAGTAGCTACTTGGGGATTATCTGAAATATATTCTAAATCATCAATACCTCCTTCGCCTATATTACTCAAAACTGTAATAAATCCAGTATTTCCTGAGATAAGATCTGTCCCATAAAAATCTCCCTCTAGTCGCAGATCTCTTAGCTTGGCTTCTCCTTTTACCGTTATACCTATTCTGTCAAAGACTCCACTTGGAGCTTCTACCGTAAGATATCCATCGCCCTCTCCCACGCCAGTGACTAAACCGGTTTGATCCACTGTAAAAACATCTGGCGCAGAACTACTCCACTCTAGTTTTGTTATCTCTGTCAATTCTTGTGGCCATACAAGTGCACTATATTGGAATTGATCGCCAATTTTCATAAATGTTCCAGGATGCTCACCTACTAACTCTATCTGTCTAACTCCTACATCCTTTATTTTTAATACAATCTTTGCCTTAATAGAAAAATCACTTACTCCTGCATGAATTTCAATTTCTCCATCTCCATTAATAAATACTACTCCATTATCTACTGCCGCTTTTGACGAATCACTGCTTTTCCAATGTATAGAATCTAGTGAGGTATTTTCAAAAACTAAAAACTCTTTTAAATCTAACTCTCGAGTTACTTGACCATCTATTTCTAGAGACTCTTTGGTAAAAGAAATTTTTGCTTCTTTTGGTGGATCTACCTTTACTAATAAAGAAGTAGATACCCCTGATTTTTTATCCTTTACACTAACTTGACTATCTCCTGGTTTATTCGCCATAATAGTAGTTGCTTCTATTGTCACAACCTCTGGATTACTAGTAAACCATTGTAAATCATCTACATCGATATTTTTCAGGGTTAATTCATAAATAAGATTAACCTTCTCATCCACTAAAAGGGTTAGTTCCTTATTTTTAAACTCCAAAAGGTGGCTGGGGTTTTTATCTTCTTCTGATTTTGAATTATTATCATCGGATGAACAATTCAACAACAAAAAAGACATCAATACAAACAGTATTCTTTTCACACTCATTTTAAACTAATTGTTATAAATTATTTTTTGTTAAATTTAGTAAAAATACCTGCGTGCCAAAAGATACTTTTGGTTAATATTTCTATTTCGCGGAGTCTTATATTCTAACGAAACTTAAAAAAATACATATTAAGGAGTTATAATTTTTTAACTGCATTTATTTGCAGACTCCTATTAATAACTTGCTACTAATGTGAAGTGAATTCCAAAAATGTCAAGGCCTTATAAAATAGAAAAAAACATTTTTTTTAAAAAAGCACGCTATTATTTAAAATAAAGCTTAAGTATAATTAAGCAGCATTGCCATTTAAAAGCAAGCAGTGAGTCTTTTGTGTACCTATCCCACTTTTAAATAAAAAAATCTGCCTAGTTTCCTAAACAGATCTTTATATAAACTTCTATATATTGAATTTTATTGTCCTGATTAATCTACCTCCTATAGTTACTTGTTTTATAGCTTTGTCCATACCATCATTAACTAACACATGAGAAAGTGTATTATTTCGCAAAAAAGAAAGATAGTTTAAAAAGCAATGGGGCTGTCTCAAATGAGATAGCCTCTTTTTTGTACTTTTAAGTAAAAAACACCATTATAATTATTTGAATTTCAATCTAATATACTTAAATTAGTATAGGTAATTCAAGTAAATATGGCAAAACAAGCACCACGTTATAGACTTTACGATCAGAATCAAATGAGTTTGATTCCTCATTCTTTGGAAGATTTCATTCCTGCCTTGCATCCAGTACGCATTGTAAATAAGGTTATCGATGAATTGGACTTAA
>NZ_JBTXLS010000051.1:0-22057 GCF_054871665.1 Myroides sp. LJL115
TTATCGGAAATTTTGGTGCTATTAGCGGAATAATTGGTGCACATTGCTCCGGAATAATTGGTGCGCATTGCGGAATAAATGGTGTAATTTGGTCGGATTAGTGGTGCACTATAGAGTGGAATATCCATAACCCATCTTCGTTGTGAATTGCTTTCAAATTATTGTAAATTTATCAGGTAATACCGCAGCGTAGTATGGAGTCAAATAAATGTAAACATAGTTGTGAATTGCTTTCAAATTATTGTAAATTTATCAGGTAATACCGCAGCTTTTTAATCATTCCTATGTGAGCATTGGTAGTTGTGAATTGCTTTCAAATTATTGTAAATTTATCAGGTAATACCGCAGCGTTTGGTCGAAATTAGATAATAAAAAATCAGTTGTGAATTGCTTTCAAATTATTGTAAATTTATCAGGTAATACCGCAGCAAAACAATATTTTACTTAGAAGATGTAGCAGTTGTGAATTGCTTTCAAATTATTGTAAATTTATCAGGTAATACCGCAGCACCAAAATATTTTTTTAGCGATCCCCTATCGTTGTGAATTGCTTTCAAATTATTGTAAATTTATCAGGTAATACCGCAGCCGAAAGAATACTAATATCAAGAATGCAAGTGTTGTGAATTGCTTTCAAATTATTGTAAATTTATCAGGTAATACCGCAGCTCTTTTATCAGACATCTGCCTTAATGGATGGTTGTGAATTGCTTTCAAATTATTGTAAATTTATCAGGTAATACCGCAGCAAAAATTATTTATTTCTGTTCTTCCTTTTTGTTGTGAATTGCTTTCAAATTATTGTAAATTTATCAGGTAATACCGCAGCAGATAATAAAAAAACCCTTACACAAGGGCAGTTGTGAATTGCTTTCAAATTATTGTAAATTTATCAGGTAATACCGCAGCTTACCAGACTTAATCAGCTTGATAGTATCTGTTGTGAATTGCTTTCAAATTATTGTAAATTTATCAGGTAATACCGCAGCGTGCTATTAATATCAATCAATACGCATCTCGTTGTGAATTGCTTTCAAATTATTGTAAATTTATCAGGTAATACCGCAGCCAAAACACACAAAACTATGTTACGCAAATTGTTGTGAATTGCTTTCAAATTATTGTAAATTTATCAGGTAATACCGCAGCTTCCCTCCAAGACTTAACTTCACTAACACCGTTGTGAATTGCTTTCAAATTATTGTAAATTTATCAGGTAATACCGCAGCATATTTGCGAAGTATAGAGCAGGTGGTGTTGTTGTGAATTGCTTTCAAATTATTGTAAATTTATCAGGTAATACCGCAGCTGCAATCGTATTAGGAGCATAGCCAACATCGTTGTGAATTGCTTTCAAATTATTGTAAATTTATCAGGTAATACCGCAGCAGAGATACGCTAAGTGGGCTAGCTCTGCTCGTTGTGAATTGCTTTCAAATTATTGTAAATTTATCAGGTAATACCGCAGCACTCCATGTGAGTAAAACTCAAGTAATCTAGGTTGTGAATTGCTTTCAAATTATTGTAAATTTATCAGGTAATACCGCAGCTTAATATTAGTGTTAGATTCCTTACTTCCTGTTGTGAATTGCTTTCAAATTATTGTAAATTTATCAGGTAATACCGCAGCATATCACCATCAACATAAACTAAAGCAACTGTTGTGAATTGCTTTCAAATTATTGTAAATTTATCAGGTAATACCGCAGCTGTTCGAAAAGCTATATAAAGAGCTTGAGCGTTGTGAATTGCTTTCAAATTATTGTAAATTTATCAGGTAATACCGCAGCATAGGCAAGCCCACAAAATAAGCCGAAGTAGTTGTGAATTGCTTTCAAATTATTGTAAATTTATCAGGTAATACCGCAGCAAATATTACCTTGAAAGAGGTTACTCCCAAGTTGTGAATTGCTTTCAAATTATTGTAAATTTATCAGGTAATACCGCAGCAAAGTCGTAGTTACCAAGTTAACTAGCTATGTTGTGAATTGCTTTCAAATTATTGTAAATTTATCAGGTAATACCGCAGCGAAGGGCGATTTTTCCCCCCAACCGAAGGGGTTGTGAATTGCTTTCAAATTATTGTAAATTTATCTACGCTATCAAAATGACCGTTGACCTAACGGTTGTGAATTGCTTTCAAATTATTGTAAATTTATCAGGTAATACCGCAGCGAAGGGCGATTTTTCCCCCCAACCGAAGGGGTTGTGAATTGCTTTCAAATTATTGTAAATTTATCAGGTAATACCGCAGCTGTTGCTTTGCAGTTACTACATATCTCACTGTTGTGAATTGCTTTCAAATTATTGTAAATTTATCAGGTAATACCGCAGCGTCTATTTGGTTAGCCTTACAAGCATTCCAGTTGTGAATTGCTTTCAAATTATTGTAAATTTATCAGGTAATACCGCAGCCTTGTAAGTGTTACAAAAAAAGGCTGTCCAAGTTGTGAATTGCTTTCAAATTATTGTAAATTTATCAGGTAATACCGCAGCACAAGACACCTCTTGACCTTAGACAACGCAGTTGTGAATTGCTTTCAAATTATTGTAAATTTATCAGGTAATACCGCAGCAAAACCTACAAGCTTTTAGCTGCGCTAAAAGTTGTGAATTGCTTTCAAATTATTGTAAATTTATCAGGTAATACCGCAGCGTTATTGGTTATTATATTATCTCAAAGGGGGTTGTGAATTGCTTTCAAATTATTGTAAATTTATCAGGTAATACCGCAGCAATGCATTAAGTTATTTAATAGGTTGAAAAGTTGTGAATTGCTTTCAAATTATTGTAAATTTATCAGGTAATACCGCAGCTTTACGATCAAGTTGAAAAAGAAATAGATAGTTGTGAATTGCTTTCAAATTATTGTAAATTTATCAGGTAATACCGCAGCTATCTATTGTTTTAGACTTCTGAACCTTTCGTTGTGAATTGCTTTCAAATTATTGTAAATTTATCAGGTAATACCGCAGCTTGATTTTGTAGTTCATCAATTGTGCAAGTGTTGTGAATTGCTTTCAAATTATTGTAAATTTATCAGGTAATACCGCAGCTTTACAATGCTCTCTCCCTCTAGCTTATATGTTGTGAATTGCTTTCAAATTATTGTAAATTTATCAGGTAATACCGCAGCCTGCGTTCATCGCATCCGCAATCCTCTCCAGTTGTGAATTGCTTTCAAATTATTGTAAATTTATCAGGTAATACCGCAGCATAATGTACTCCCTAGTACGCATATCTATTGGTTGTGAATTGCTTTCAAATTATTGTAAATTTATCAGGTAATACCGCAGCTATCGGCAAGATGTGTTCTTTATGGACGTCGTTGTGAATTGCTTTCAAATTATTGTAAATTTATCAGGTAATACCGCAGCTGTCGCTCTCTCTCTTTTTCCTTGTTAATTGTTGTGAATTGCTTTCAAATTATTGTAAATTTATCAGGTAATACCGCAGCTACACAATTGTTCGCCCTGCTGTCCTCCTTGTTGTGAATTGCTTTCAAATTATTGTAAATTTATCAGGTAATACCGCAGCTGCTTCCGATATCCAAACGGTTATGCACTTGTTGTGAATTGCTTTCAAATTATTGTAAATTTATCAGGTAATACCGCAGCTCTTATAAAAATGAGGACGTGCCGGCATCTGTTGTGAATTGCTTTCAAATTATTGTAAATTTATCAGGTAATACCGCAGCTTAATCCGCCTTTGGATTGGATTAAGTTAAGTTGTGAATTGCTTTCAAATTATTGTAAATTTATCAGGTAATACCGCAGCGTAAGTCTTTACCTTGTGTATTAGATATTTGTTGTGAATTGCTTTCAAATTATTGTAAATTTATCAGGTAATACCGCAGCTAGGGCGAGAACAGTTATTATAATACATTTAGTTGTGAATTGCTTTCAAATTATTGTAAATTTATCAGGTAATACCGCAGCACGCTCTCTTTTGCACCATAACGATAACCAGTTGTGAATTGCTTTCAAATTATTGTAAATTTATCAGGTAATACCGCAGCCATTTTATAAATGGGCTGCTAATTTTGTAGGTTGTGAATTGCTTTCAAATTATTGTAAATTTATCAGGTAATACCGCAGCACTCCCCTTGTTTCGATAATAGCTTCTTTGGTTGTGAATTGCTTTCAAATTATTGTAAATTTATCAGGTAATACCGCAGCGGACAATCCACTTGGATAATCTCCTTACTAGTTGTGAATTGCTTTCAAATTATTGTAAATTTATCAGGTAATACCGCAGCATAATTCATTAGCGTTCCAAAAGCTTGCTAGTTGTGAATTGCTTTCAAATTATTGTAAATTTATCAGGTAATACCGCAGCTTAGCTTCTGTTTTAATACTTCTAAATCTTGTTGTGAATTGCTTTCAAATTATTGTAAATTTATCAGGTAATACCGCAGCACATTGTTCCGTCTAATGTTTTAGCACTCGGTTGTGAATTGCTTTCAAATTATTGTAAATTTATCAGGTAATACCGCAGCCCTGAAAGCGTTATTTCTTTTAACCCTTTAGTTGTGAATTGCTTTCAAATTATTGTAAATTTATCAGGTAATACCGCAGCTCAGTAACCTTGCTCATTGCCTGCTCTAGTGTTGTGAATTGCTTTCAAATTATTGTAAATTTATCAGGTAATACCGCAGCTATGTTTTTAGTTCGAAGCCATTATCCCCAGTTGTGAATTGCTTTCAAATTATTGTAAATTTATCAGGTAATACCGCAGCATAACCTTGGTTAAAGTTAGGTTGCTGTGTGTTGTGAATTGCTTTCAAATTATTGTAAATTTATCAGGTAATACCGCAGCTAAGGCTTTTTTTCCTTATTTAGAATACCTGTTGTGAATTGCTTTCAAATTATTGTAAATTTATCAGGTAATACCGCAGCTTTTTACATTGATGCAGGTGTTTGTACTTTGTTGTGAATTGCTTTCAAATTATTGTAAATTTATCAGGTAATACCGCAGCTAATCCGAAGCTATTAGCTCGAAGTCGTTAGTTGTGAATTGCTTTCAAATTATTGTAAATTTATCAGGTAATACCGCAGCACATTTAAAAATTTATTCATTGGATATAATGTTGTGAATTGCTTTCAAATTATTGTAAATTTATCAGGTAATACCGCAGCCTTCATTCTCTCCAGATAAGCGAGCGAAGCGTTGTGAATTGCTTTCAAATTATTGTAAATTTATCAGGTAATACCGCAGCTAATTGGTTCCAGGATATGGAAGCCCTATAGTTGTGAATTGCTTTCAAATTATTGTAAATTTATCAGGTAATACCGCAGCTTCTAGCATCAGGGTCTGTGTATTTTTCTAGTTGTGAATTGCTTTCAAATTATTGTAAATTTATCAGGTAATACCGCAGCGAAATAGATAATTGTCCTTTAGTCCAACCCGTTGTGAATTGCTTTCAAATTATTGTAAATTTATCAGGTAATACCGCAGCGTAGACGACTTAGCAAAAATCACAGAAGCAGTTGTGAATTGCTTTCAAATTATTGTAAATTTATCAGGTAATACCGCAGCACGCACTAGGTTACGCACTTGGTAAGTTTAGTTGTGAATTGCTTTCAAATTATTGTAAATTTATCAGGTAATACCGCAGCATGGTTATGGCAGATATGAACACACAGAAAGTTGTGAATTGCTTTCAAATTATTGTAAATTTATCAGGTAATACCGCAGCGTGTAGATGTGGTTTTCAATTATCGTTTAAGTTGTGAATTGCTTTCAAATTATTGTAAATTTATCAGGTAATACCGCAGCCATTACTATGATGAAGAAAATATCAAAGTAGTTGTGAATTGCTTTCAAATTATTGTAAATTTATCAGGTAATACCGCAGCTTAATGGTATAACAGAGCAATATTACAATGGTTGTGAATTGCTTTCAAATTATTGTAAATTTATCAGGTAATACCGCAGCTTCACAGTTGTTTTTTTCAGAAAGATACCTGTTGTGAATTGCTTTCAAATTATTGTAAATTTATCAGGTAATACCGCAGCGTATAGGTGCGAATGAGTTTTTAAAATACTGTTGTGAATTGCTTTCAAATTATTGTAAATTTATCAGGTAATACCGCAGCGTTCAAATTAATAAACATCTTACAGATGCTGTTGTGAATTGCTTTCAAATTATTGTAAATTTATCAGGTAATACCGCAGCAATACATAACTTAAAAGTTTCAGTTAAAGAGTTGTGAATTGCTTTCAAATTATTGTAAATTTATCAGGTAATACCGCAGCAGTGATGGAAGATTGGATTGATGGAAATTTGTTGTGAATTGCTTTCAAATTATTGTAAATTTATCAGGTAATACCGCAGCACAGTTATCAATTTACAAAGTAATGGTTCAGTTGTGAATTGCTTTCAAATTATTGTAAATTTATCAGGTAATACCGCAGCTATAAAGACTTAGAAAAAGAATCAGATACTGTTGTGAATTGCTTTCAAATTATTGTAAATTTATCAGGTAATACCGCAGCCATCCAGATGTAAAACATCTTGAAAACTTTGTTGTGAATTGCTTTCAAATTATTGTAAATTTATCAGGTAATACCGCAGCGTGTTAATTTCCTTCCATATCAAAGGAGCTGTTGTGAATTGCTTTCAAATTATTGTAAATTTATCAGGTAATACCGCAGCAAACCTTTGTTGAAAAATGGAGAATTAACAGTTGTGAATTGCTTTCAAATTATTGTAAATTTATCAGGTAATACCGCAGCACAACTTTTTATCACAAAATTTATCCCCCTGTTGTGAATTGCTTTCAAATTATTGTAAATTTATCAGGTAATACCGCAGCGCCTTTATTGTGTTTTTTGTTTTAGCAGTAGTTGTGAATTGCTTTCAAATTATTGTAAATTTATCAGGTAATACCGCAGCGTGGTGTAATTTCATGAAATCTACTTAACAGTTGTGAATTGCTTTCAAATTATTGTAAATTTATCAGGTAATACCGCAGCCCTCACTTGAATAGTAGGAAAACATAGGGGCTAGGAGGGATTCACGATGTCTAAAAAACAAAAAAACACTATAGAAAAAATAGATTTCGTAGTGTTTTTTTATTTCTATTAGCAACTCTAGTGGACATTCCGACGAAAGTGCACCAAAGTGGACTGCACTATGGAGTGGAGTATTCAACTCTAGTTTGGTTATAATAGATATTTCAAAAAAAAATCCAATATTTTATCCTATAGTAAACTATTGTCAGAATACCCACCCTTTTGCACTATTTAAATTTTTTGTAAAGAAGACTTGTGCAAGAATCAATCTTTAATTTAAAGCCTGTTGTTTGTATTAAATGTTTTAAAAAGATTATTAGGCATTAAAAAGAGTGTAAGCTCTTTATCTATTAGCCCTATAGGGTAGTTAAAAAATCATTGAGTTTTAATTTTATAAGGTTACGTATCAGGAAATGTACCTAAATGGATTCACTAAATTTTTTAAGGGGAATCTGGGTTAAAATAGTTCTAATTGTTGTGGCATTACGGGAAGCTCTGTTTCTTTTTTTGCAGAAAATAATTCCATTTGGCCAAATTGTTTATCAGTTATACAGAGTATACCAATTTTTCCCTCTGGAGGAAGTTGCTTTTTTACCCTTTTAATATGTACTTCCGCATTTTCTTTGCTAGGACAGTGCCTGATATAGATAGAAAATTGGAACATATTAAAGCCATCATCTATTAATTTTTTTCTAAACTTAGTGGCGACACTTCTCTGACGCTTGGATTCTGTTGGTAAATCAAAAAAGACTAATATCCACATAATTCTATATGCATTATAACGACTAAAGCTCATTAGTTAGTGATATGTTTGTTAGTAAATTTTTAGTTTTTTTGCAATTGCCTTCTTTTCTTCTAGTATATATGACTATTTTAGACTCTGTTTCTATCCTTATTTACTACAAGTAACTCGTTACTTTAATATTTTATTGGTAGGTGTAAATTTGGGCATACTCTTAAATTGTTAGATGGAGAATATAAAGAAATAGAGTTACTACTTTTTTTTGGGTCATGCGTATCGTCTGTATTTGTGTGGCGATACGCAAATTTTAGATAGAATCAACGCAAGCAAAATGGCCAATCAATCAAAACTGTTGGTTTTATATTAATATTCGCCAACTTGAACTATCTCTCCTAAATGGTTGGTCCTTACTTTTGTTATTTTTTGTATACCATTAAGACCTTCACGTTTCCAGGTAATTGATTTTAACTCTTTAATATTTTCAACTGTAGTTTCTAAATGATGTCTAAAGGTGTAATCCTTAGTTGAAATTTTCTGTGCCCTAAAAAGGTGCTTACTTATTATTGCATAGTTGTTTCTATCGAATAGATCGAATTCTGTTGGATTAAACTCATCTGATGGGAATAAGAATAAATCATTTTGTTTTATAGTAAATAAGAATTTCCATCCTAAATGTTGGTTAAATGTTTTATCGATTGTTGGTAAGTGTTGATTTACACGTTCCACCGCTTCAAATAGAGATACGACGCTTTCTTGTAAATTTCCGTTTTCATCTTCATATATTGCTACGTGATGATTATTTCCAGTATTAATAAAATTGACAGGTATATTGTGCCCTTGGCTATCTAATATGTTGCGACCCAAATGGTTTTTTTTGATATGTAAGGGTAGAGCATTTTTGACACCTGAGATGCTTACACGTTTAATAGCAATTCCTTTTTCTTTATTTAACCAAATAGGATTTTTATCTAAATCAGAAAATGCAGCTATAGCATTATTATCAAATTCTTTCAGTCTTTTTTCTAAGATTCGTTTAATACCTATATCAATTACTTTATCAATCTTTAAATCTGGTGAAATTTCTTTTCTTATGGTGTAATCCTCTTGTAGATAAAGTACTTTAACAGTATCTGGCATCCTAATATCTTTTTCTAAACTTATATAAATAGGGGTTTTATTTAAGGCATTTTTACCACCAAAGGCTTTTTTGGGATCATTATTATTATCTTTTAATCTTTTTAGTAATAATTTACGATAGGTTGGATTAGTTACTTTTTCAATCACTTCTCTAGTAAATTTAGGACCTACTTTTTCTTTTTCTACAATATGTTGGTTAATTTTTCCATATACAGTTTCCTTGTGTAATTGGCCTCGAGGTGTTAATGTTATTTGCTCTATATTTGCCCCGCTTATTTTGTTAATGTTTTTTGTTACAACTTTATTTTTCGATTTATGCGAAATTAAAATCTTCTCTAAATGGTCTTTCACTGTAGATCTAAAGTTGGTAAACGGTTCATTAAAAACCCTTTTTCTATTTCCTGAAGAATCTTTTGTAATATGTGTTTCTTTTGCTTCAATTGCACTAATATTAGCATGTAGTTTGTCAGAAGTATTCTTTCTAGCATTTAGATTATTAAGGTATTGAATATGATTATGTTTTGTAAATGCCACGGTTAAAGCATCCATAGCATGGTGACGGTGATCATTGCGTTTGGTCCAATTACTTATAACTTCTTTTTTATTGCCATCTTTCATTTCAATGAATTCAGTGAGGCCTGCAGTTCTATATTTGGGAAAATTTAATTCTTGCATAATATTGATTAGTCCCCAATCTTCACGTAGACGATTCGTAATTTTTCCAGAAGTAGAAACAACAAAGGGAGTAATTTCAAATAATATCGATTTTGCTTTCTTTGCAATATATTGTGTTTCTCGTAAATCCCTTTCAATGAAACCTTCTCCAATTTCTTTTTCGGTCATTAATAATTTTTTATATTTCGATTTAGATATGCCTTCTGAGTCTCCTAAGCTAAATAAATCCGTAACCCTTGTTTGAAATTCATTAGCCTTTTCCATGCCATATTCAGATAGAATAAAGTCATAAGCAGTTTGATTCCCTTTTTTAAGGTTTATATTTCTTGGTACTAAGGTTTTATTTGAAAAACTATCATCAAATAATTTAGATTGTGGAATAATATGTTCTATATCATATTTTTTAGTAAAGATGTCCTTTCTCTGTATATATTGATTTGTATATAAATCTTTATATCCATTATTCTTAAGTTCATTATACAGTTTGAATCTTATGATATCACTTCTAGTAGGATTTTTTATTCCATCCTCCCTTTGTAGTATTTTTACAAATTTCTCATGGTCTGCTTTTCCTTTTGCCATAGATTTAGTTAGGTCTTCTCGCTCTTTTGCATTTTTTTTAAGTTCACGTGCTAACTCTATACGAATCTCATCGAATTTAAAATTAGGTTCTTTTCCTTGAGCTAATAATTTGTCATTTTCTTCTTGAATCAATGTATTGACAACATTAATCATTTGATTTAAGATTTTTTCAACTACAGGATTTCTTAAACTATTTTTAGTCAAGATGGTTAATTGACTTTTTAGTTCTCTCTTAGCATTTTCTTCTCTAGTAAGAGAATCTTTAGAATGTTTATACCCAGCAAGGGTACAGGCAGTACTGTAATTATTTTCTTTAATGAAAGGGAATATTTTTCTAATTGCTTTTGCTGACAAATTGCCATAATCGTCTTGGAATAATACACTTCCAATATACTTAGCTTGATCAAGGGAAAAATTGAATTTTTTATGTAGTAATTTATATAAAGTATCAAGACCAGTTGGCGAACTATCTTCCTCATATGAATATAGTAAATGCCATAGTTGGTAGGAGGCTTGTTTTTCAAAATCTTTTCCTTCCAAAGTAGCATCAAACTTCAAGATGTCGGTATTGATGTGTAAATTTTTAAAAATAGAAGATATCATTTCTTTGATTTCAGAGGAGTTAACAAGTAAATCGCTTAATTCGATATCATCTTTATTGAGTTTTATTTTTAATTCGTTTCTAACGTCATAACCTTCCATATCTAGAATATCTAAATAAGCATTATAGAGAGCTTTATTAGTATTATTACCCTCTAATTCAGTATAATTTAACTCCCATTCTTTAGGCTTGTCTTCGATTAATTTGAGGACTTGAGCACTACTTAATTTACCTCTTAAATTTAACTCTTCAAATAAATGCTCTTTTTGTTCAGTAGCTAAGTTTACAACTTCATTTGTTTTCTTATTACGCAAAGTAACATTATGTAGTTGCTGCCATATTTTAAACTCTTGAAATAAAGGAGAAGATTTAGGAGTGACACGGTGTCCAATTGTCTTAGTTTTTCCATTAATTTGTTTCTCTTCTTGCTCTAATTGACAAAAACTTATTAGCCCCTTCTGAGATTTTAGTTTTCTTTGATAGAAAATTATAGTATCTCTTATGTCTTTTTTAAGGGCAGGGGTTAGCTTATTGGGGTAAAATTTAGCTTGAGTATCCCATATTTTTTCGAATTCATCTAAGTAATCTTGCCTGTAAAAAACTTGATTTTTTAAGGTTATATGTTGGTTGTGACATAATTGCTTATAGAGATATTGACCTACTGTTATTTGATTAAAGTAGAGTTCTTTGCTTCTATCACTTATTGCACCTAAGTAACCAGATGAATTGTGTATTTGTCCATTTATTTCAGCAATTACGTATGCAACGATTTCCTTATCTAGTTGTTTGGTCAAAGCATCACAACGCCATTTATAAGCCTGTATTCTTTTTTCTTCCCTAGTTCCTTTATTTTCTGCCGTGTTAAATTTATAAGTTGTCCAAAATTGTGCAGAAGTTGCCCTAAGTCCTTTTCCTTTAAGTAACTCTTTAAATTCAAAGGTTAAAATTTCAGGATGAAACCTTTGTTGGGCGGTCCAAATTAAATTTAGCTCTTGATTTAAATCAGAGCGATAATAATCAGGTAATTTCTTTATACCCTCTGTAATTAGTTGTAAGGACAATTGCCCAGGAGTTAAATCTTCGTTATAGAGTCTTTTAGCCACAGTCATACCGTCAATTAATTGTCCTTCTTCGGTATTATTTACTTTACGACTACTTTTATATCCTCTTTTTTTGTTAATCATCAGTAATACTCTCGCGAAATCCTCTAAGCTTATTTGTTGGGTAACTGCTTTATCTCTTAAGCGGAATGTTTCAAAAGTTGAATTATTATTATTTTCTGCTAATATTGTATCATCAGAAATCCAATTATTCTGTTTTAAAGTGGCTATAAGGTCTTTGCGTCTTAGTTTATAGCGTTGTAGATTACGTCGTGCTGAACGAGCTAGGGTCCTTGTTGCATTAGTGGTAATTGGTTTGCCTTTCTCAAAGTTTATTTGCTCGTCAACAGTAAGAGGGTTTACACGGACACCAATTTTTTCTATGAAAGATGTTTCATTTTTATTTTCAGCTTCGTGAACAAATGCCCATCCAATCGACGTTGTACCTAAGTCTAAACCTAATATTCTTTTCATAATTTTTACTTTTCGTTAGTTAGTGTAAAGTATTATATGTAATAATACGATAAAATATTTAATAAATGTTTTTTTTATCCAAATAAAATTATACATTTGACAATACAATAATGAAAGCAATTCACAATAAGGATTATTCCGTTGTGAAAACATTTAGTTGCCTCGACTATAACGGGGCATTTTTTTATGATGTTCTTGATGTATTTTCACAAATTAAATTTTCATAATTATTTTACAGCTTTTTTTAAGTATCCAATATTGATACTTTTTAGTTGATTTTATTGAAAGAGTTTAAAAATGAATTTGACATTCTAGTCCACTTTAAAGATTTTCTTTAGATCTTAAAGAAAAGTGATAATATACTTTGTAAAAAAAATTGACATTTTTTTTACACATTCTAATTTTTAGCTCCATCTTCATGGTTAAACCTTTATCAAAACAATATGTATTGTTTTTTTAATTGCGTATTTTTGCAGCTTATTTTATAGATAAAAATATTTATGAAAAGAGTAGTAGTAGGTCTTTCAGGTGGTGTAGACTCAAGTGTAGCCGCTTACTTATTGAAAGAACAAGGATATGAAGTTATTGGGTTATTCATGAAAAATTGGCACGACGATTCTGTGACCATTTCTAATGAATGTCCATGGCTAGAGGATAGTAATGATGCTTTAATCGTAGCTGAAAAATTAGGTATACCATTTCAAACTGTTGACTTAAGTGAACAGTATAAAGATAAGATTGTAGATTATATGTTTAAGGAATACGAAAATGGTCGTACTCCTAATCCTGATGTGCTTTGTAACCGCGAAATTAAATTTGATGTATTTATGAAAATAGCATTGAGTTTAGGAGCGGATTACGTAGCTACAGGTCATTATTGTAGAAAAGAGGAAGAAACAATTATCGATTCAGATGGGAATGAACAAACTGTTTATAAACTATTAGCAGGAGTAGACCCTAATAAAGATCAGTCTTACTTCTTATGTCAATTATCTCAAGAGCAATTAAGTAAAGCCTTATTTCCAGTAGGGGAGCTTTTAAAGCCAGCGGTAAGAGAAATTGCTGCACAAATGGATCTTATAACAGCAGATAAAAAAGACTCACAAGGGTTATGTTTCATTGGTAAAGTTAGATTGCCAGAATTCTTGCAACAACAGTTAAAACCTAAAGATGGTTTTATTTATGAGATTCCTAAAAACGCAAATGTTTTTGAACAAAATAAGGATTTTGAAAACCTTAGTTTAGAAGAGCAGTTACATCTAAGAGCTAAAGCTTTTGTTTATGAACCATCTATGGGTAAAAAAGTAGGGGATCATTATGGGGCGCATTTCTTTACAACAGGACAAAGAAAAGGTTTAAATGTTGGAGGGACTGTAGAGCCTTTATTTGTTATTGCAACAGACGTTAAGGAAAATATTATCTATACTGGTCAAGGAAATCAGCACCCTGGACTATTTCATAGTGTATTATTTGTAAAAGAATCCGAAATTCATTGGATTAGAGAAGATTTAGCTTTGGAAGCGGGGCAAACAATGTCTATATTAGCAAGAATTAGATATCGTCAAGCTTTACAAAAAGCTACTCTACATAAAGTAGAAAGCGGGATGTATGTAGAATTTGAGCAACCTCAATCTGCAATTACCGAAGGTCAGTTTGTATCTTGGCATATCGATGAGCAATTAATTGGCTCAGGAGTGATTTCCAAAGTATAAACAACCAAAAATAAAATATGAATAAAATTTGTGAACTCTTTGGTATTCAACATCCAATTATCCAAGGTGGGATGATTTGGAATAGTGGATACAAATTAGCAAGTGCAGTAAGTAACGCTGGTGGTCTTGGTCTAATTGGAGCGGGGTCTATGTACCCAGATGTTCTATTAGAGCATATTAGAAAATGTAAAAAAGCAACCGATAAACCTTTTGGAGTAAATATTCCAATGCTTTATCCAAATTTGGAGCAAATTATGGATATAGTAATCTCCGAAGGTGTTAAAATAGTGTTTACCTCTGCAGGGAACCCTAAAACATGGACTAAGATTTTAAAGAATCATGGTATTACAGTAGTTCACGTAGTTAGCTCGGCTAAATTTGCTTTGAAAGCCCAAGAAGCTGGTGTAGATGCAGTAGTTGCAGAAGGTTTTGAAGCAGGTGGACATAACGGGCGTGAGGAAACTACCACACTTACTCTTATTCCTAATGTTTGTAAAACAGTAGATATTCCAGTTATAGCAGCTGGGGGTATTGGAACAGGAAAAACGATGTTAGCTGCAATGGTATTAGGAGCTCAGGGAGTTCAAATGGGTACGCGTTTTGTGGCTTCTTTGGAGAGTTCTGCTCATGCTGATTTTAAAAACCTAGTGACTACACTCCAAGAAGGTGACACAGCACTTAGTTTAAAAGAGTTAGCTCCAGTGCGACTTATTAAAAATGAATTCTACCAAGGCTTGCAGGAAATTTACCAAAACGGGCCAGACGTAGAGAAATTAAAAGACTACTTAGGAAGAGCTAGAGCAAAAAGAGGAATGTTTGAAGGAGATTTACAGCAAGGTGAATTAGAAGTAGGACAAATTTCTTCTATGATCGATAAGGTAGATTCTGTGGAGAATATTATCAACGAAATTGTTACTGAGTTCGAGCAAGCAAAGCAATTAATAGTAACTTTATAAGTTTAAAGTTAGAAAAATATAAAGGAGATATTGTTTTTTTACATAAAAAGCAGTATCTCCTTTTGTATTTTATAGGCTTTATGGTATATTTAAGGACCAACATTAACCAATCAACCAAAAAGTGTTTTTTAAATTATGAGTTATTATAAAATTGAAAATCTAGAACAGTACTTTAAACATTATAAGAAATCCGTTCGTGAACCAAGGAAGTTTTGGGATAAAATTGCCCAGGAAAACTTCGTCTGGTACCAAGGATGGGATAAGACCTTTTCCTTTGATACCGATGAGTCTCATTTTAAATGGTTTGTAAATGGAAAGCTAAATATTGTAAAGAATTGTATAGATAGACATCTTTCTAAAAAAGGCGACAAACCGGCCATTATCTTCGAACCGAATAATCCTAGTGAACCAGAGCAAATTATTACTTACCAAGATCTATATCAAAGAGTATGTAAAATGGCTAACGTCTTAAAAGATTTGGGCGTAAAAAAAGGGGATAGGGTTTGTATTTATTTACCAATGATCCCAGAACTAGCTGTTAGTATGCTTGCATGTGCTAGAATTGGAGCAGTGCATAGCGTTATATTTGCAGGTTTCTCTTCTTCGGCAATTGCTAAAAGAGTGAATGATTGTGGAGCTAAAGTGGTTATTACAAGTGATGGTAGCTTTAGAGGGAGTAAGCAAATTGATTTAAAAACAATTGTAGACCAAGCTTTAGAATCTTGCCCTGAAGTAGAAAAGGTATTAGTTGTTAAACGTACTAACAGTCCTGTAGAAATGAAGCCTGGTAGAGATTTATGGCTAGAGGAGCTTTTAGAAAAGGCCTCTGATAATAATGTAGCTACGGTTATGGATTCAGAGGATCCTTTATTTATCTTATATACCTCAGGATCTACAGGAACTCCAAAGGGAATGGTACATACTACAGCTGGATACATGGTACAAACAGCATATTCATTTAAAAATGTATTTGATCACAAAGAAAACGACGTGTTTTGGTGTACTGCAGACTGTGGCTGGATTACTGGGCACTCCTACATTTTATATGGTCCTTTATTAAACGGAGGAACTACTATTATGTTTGAAGGTGTACCAACCTATCCATCTCCAAGCCGTTTTTGGGATGTAATTGATAAATATAAAGTAACCCAATTTTATACTGCTCCAACTGCTATACGCTCTTTAATGACAGAGGATTATAGTCATGTAAATAGCCATGATTTATCTTCACTACGCGTAATAGGATCTGTTGGTGAACCAATTAACGAAGAGGCTTGGCACTGGTATAATGATCATGTTGGAAAGAAAAGATGCCCTATTGTAGATACATGGTGGCAAACCGAAACAGGAAGTATCTTAATTTCACCTTTAGCTTTCCTAACTCCAACTAAGCCAACCTATGCTACTTTACCATTACCTGGTATACAAACGGTTTTAATGGATGAAAAAAGGAATGAAATAAATGACAACCAAGTAGACGGATCATTATGCGTTAAATTTCCATGGCCATCCATGGCAAGAACCATTTGGGGGGATCATAAACGCTATCAGGATACTTATTTCTCTCAATTCCCAGGAATGTATTTTACAGGAGATGGTGCATTAAGAGATGAAGTGGGGTATTACCGTATTACAGGGAGAGCAGATGATGTAGTTATTGTATCCGGACACAACCTAGGAAGTGCTCCAATTGAAGATGCTATCAATGAGCACCCAGCTGTAGCGGAATCTGCTGTTGTTGGTTATCCTCATGATGTAAAAGGAAATGCACTTTATGGTTTTATTACTTTAAAATTAGAAGGTGAATATAGAGATAGAGAAAACCTTAAAAAGGAAATCAACAATATGATTTCAAGCCACATCGGGCCAATTGCTAAGTTAGATAAGATTCAGTTTGTGGATAGTTTACCTAAAACTAGAAGTGGAAAGATTATGCGTAGAATATTGCGTTCTATTGCTCAAGGAGAACAAAAAGAATTTGGAGATGTATCTACTTTAATTAACCCAGAGGTGATCGAGACAATTGTAGAAAATAAAATTTAAAAAAGAAAAGACCGCCACATAGTTTGGCGGTCTTTTTATTTAGTGCTTTTAGTTATATAAGTTACAATAGTTGCCTATTTCTAATGGTGACTGCTATCAATTTATATCCTTCTTTGGTTAAAAGAAATTCAAAGAAATTTTGAGTTAGTTCAGAACTCTCCTTCACATTAATAACTAGACTAAAAGTAGGGAACTCATCTTGTTTTGGCTCATGACAATTATCAAAGTACTCTGGATAAGTATTTGGATCAAAAAGATAGGGATTCAAACCATCTCTATAAATAGTATAGGTGTTTTTCTCATTAGTGAGTTGCAGAAGGCATTCTTGGATCAGGAGATAATTATTACCTATAAACTCTTGTTTAGCAGTTGTCTTCCAGCCCTTACTGGATTGCCAAACAATAGAATCAAAACTAGAACTAAGCAGTTTTTGTTTGTTTAGATTTTTTAGTAAATCCTCTTTAAGCCAAATAGTGAAGTCCTTTTGATCATCTATAAAACTATAATAGCTCTTATCTTTAACTTCAAAACTTATTCGATTACTTTGCTGTGTTGGGAAATTACTTTTTTTTAGAGTAAAAAGATTAAGCTGGTTTTGACTATCAAAATTTTCAATTAAAATAGTGTTAGTAGTGTCTATTAATACCCTTTTACCTCCCTTGAAATAAAAATGGGAATCACCTGTAGATTTTTCTTTATTATAGACAACCCTTTTTGCATTTAATAGCCCAACTAATAAATGGTTATTCACCTTAGATAGCTCATCATATTGGGCTGGAATAACTACTTGGCCTAAGGCATTAATTAGCCCAACTTTCTGAGATGTAGGATCTTTAAATCGTATAAATCCTTCACTTTCACAATCTGGTTTATTATCAAAATAATAGAGACTATCCCTAGCTATCTCTTTTCTGGGTTTACTTAGATAATAACTTTTAATTTTATCTTGCTCAAGTTGTATTACGGCAATAATATTCTCAAAATAATAGGGTGGAGTTATAATAGTTTCTAGAGGCTCTACTTCTATAGATCCATTTGCCGCTCTATAACCAACTTTGGTAGAGTCTTGATTGTAGAACATAGTCCACTTTTGGCTTTTTTGCGCTTGAACCCAGGTAGATGATGTAATAAAAAATAAAGCTATAATTACTTTTAGATCTTTCATTGTTAAAGTGTTTGTAAAAATTATGTTTTTCTAGAAAAATATAACTTCTGTTTTCTCTTATTATTTATAACTTTATAAAGTAGCTTTAGCTAAGTTAAGCCAAATTTTAGTTATTAAAGAGAGTAAAGATCTAGTTGTTTTCAGGTATTTTTAGTCCTTTAGTCCTGTTTTTAGGTTTGATTAATTCTAAATAGCTCAAAAATAGTCTAATATTGCCCTAGCAAGATTTCACTTATGGATGTAAAAGAGAGTCTTCACAGAGAATAATAATTGTAATAATATTGATGTGATGGTAAAAATCAAGAGGGTTACACTACTAGTTTTATTTTGTACAGTATGCATTATAGGATGTCAAAATGATCCAAATAAATTGGAGAATGCTAAAGTAATTAATCAGAATAATACTATTTCTAGAGTAGAAGAAAATACTACTTTAGAAAACAAATCCATACAGCAAAGTCCTAATGAAGTAGTAGAACAGGTTAAATTATTGATACCAACTTATTATAGAAAAGAGAGCCAAGGATACCCTCAGGGATTAGACACAGATAATTGGTATGAACTTTCCAGAGATAGTGTTAGTGGAAAATGGTTTACTACAAAAGCTGATTTTACCCTAACTTATACCTTTGATGATTGCGTAGGGGAGGATGCTCTACTTATTGGGTCTAAGACAAAACAAAGCGCAGTTTTTTTTACTGACTTTGCTCAAAGATCCTTAGAGCCTACTACTCTTGCACAGAGTATTTCTTTGCTGCCAGGACAAAGATATAGTATAGAGACAAGCCAAGGGAAATATATACTAGAGGCTAGCGGAGTTGTCATAGACTATCAGGGGGAACAATACCCCAGTGAGTTTATTGAAAACCACGAACCAATGACATGGTTAAACAATAATATAACAGATTATAGCTTAAAGCTTATTTTACCTAATAAAGAAATAGTTGTCCTTTTTCAGGCACAGCAAATAGAGTCAATTCTTCCTTATGTAATATGGGCTGGCGATATTAATCAAGATAAAGGCTTAGATCTTCTAATCAATGCTACAGACTTTTATGAAAGTGATAATTACTTACTTTTTTTAAGCCAAAAAGTTAGAGAGGATTATACCATAAAATTAGTTGGAGAAATACGTGTAACAAATGATTGTTAATGACAATCTTTAAAAAATAAAAAACTAATATGAAAGAGCAAAATTCAAAGGCAGAATCAGATTCAAAACAGTTTTGGGATTGGTTCCTTGAAAATCAAAATAATTTCTGGCAGGTTGTAAACTCTAAAGACAGAGATAAAATAGAAGAGGAGTTTCTATCTCAATTAGCAGAAAAATTAGCTGAGTTAAGACAAGATATCTTCTATTTCACTGGAATGTACAGCGCCGAACAAGCCGAATTTATATTAACAGCTGACGGTTTTGTTCATAATATAACTTTTATAGAAGATTTAATTAAAGCTGCTCCTAAATTAGATAATTGGCGCTTTACCGCTTTAAAACCGGAGATTAATGTCAATGATTTAGGTATTGATATTCATGGGTATGTCTTTGAGGCGGAAAAGATGGCTTTCTTTTCACCAATTTATCCAGATTTCCCTGATTATGTAAGTATTGTAGTTGCATATTCGGATTATAAGGAAGAAGATCGCGATAACATACTCAATGGAGTAAGTTTATTTATTGATAATTATTTAGGGGAATTAAAGAGCGTTTCTCTTATTGATAATTTACAAGTATGTAGTTTTGAACAAGCAGATCACGAATTAATTCCGATGGATAAACTAAAGGGATATTTACAATATAGAGAAAGTGAATTTGTAGAGAAATATCAAGGTACTCGCTACAATACAGATAAGGATATGTACTCATCTTTACAGGGAGCGAATCCAGAAGGCGCTGTAATCTTAGCCGTAGTAAACAAAACTTTACTTTCTTGGGATGCTAAGGCTTCTCACCCTTGGATGGTGGAAGTAGTAATAGACTTTAATCCTATTGAAAATGGTCTACCTAGTAAAGAAGACTATCAGCTTATTTACGATATGGAGGATTCTTTGGCCTTAAACTTAAAAGACCATGAAGGATATTTAAATGCTGCACGCAAAGTTTCAGACGGGAGTTGTAGTATTTTTTTACCATGTAAAGAATTCAGAGAAGTTTCCCGTTTTTTAGATAAATGGATACTTAACTACCAAGACCGCTTCACTATAAGCTACTATATCTTTAAAGATAAATACTGGCAAAGCTTAAATCAGTTTCAAACCAACGATGATAATTAAAATATTAAAAATATGAATAAAGAAACACTCCGAAAAAAGTGGGATCAACAAGGCAAAGAATATGCAACTAAAATAAATGCTTTTGTAGAAAAAGGGGATAGGCTAGGTTGGGAAAATCTCTCTGGTAAAGATCTAGAAGAACCTCTAGAAACTAGGTTTGATTTAGCTTGTGATGTGGTAGAGTTACTTAAAAAAGCCAATAAGGAAAATGCAGTTGAAAAGTTTAGGGAAGAATTTGCTCCTTCAACTCATGCATTAGAACCTTATTTAAAGGACAAAGGATGTTATATAGGGGATGTCATAGCTGTTGATTTTGATGTAATTGCTTTTATGCAAGGTACTGCCTATCAAGAAAGACAAGCATATCTTGCTACTGGCACTAAAGTTGTTGCCTTAGACCCAGAAATTAAGAGTTTTGGAAAGTCACTTCAAAATGACATTTTCGCTATTGTTTATAGCGACTATATTCTTACTAAAAAGGCTTTTCATGGAGATGTTATCCATCGTTTTGAATTAGGAGAATTACACGATATAGATATTAGTAAAGTCATTCCTTTTAATGATGGGCTTAGAATACTTATAACTAGTAATTCTGGAATTTATGTTCTTGACAAGCAAAAACAAAATTTATTAACTTTAGGAGATACAGAGGATGAGCCTCTACTAATTGACATGGAGAATGCGTGCCTTTCTCTAGATAATTCATATGTGGTGGTTGCTAGCCAAGATAGCAACTTTTTAGTTTTAGATACCCATAATGGATATAGCAAAGTTGGGGATATAGGTCCACTTAGTTCTTACCCTCATTTTTGTTTATTTAGTGCAGATAATACTCAGTTAATTACAAATTCCTGCCATTTTTATAATGGAGAAACCGTTGGAGTAAATACAGAGGATTTATCTGGATTGGATTTAGATCCATATGAGCAAACCGATAAGTGTATTGTATTAGATGAAGAAATGCGTGTTTACCAAGGAGTAGCATTAAATAACTACTATATTTTAGGGGATGCTTATGGTTATATTAGAGCAATTGACACTAATGGAAAACATTTATGGAAGCACTTCTTAGGTTCTACCATTTCAGGAATGAGCTTATCGGTAGATAAAAAACAACTGTATGTAGGAACTTATTCCGGTATAGTTCACAAACTTACTTTAGATAAAAAAGTAAGAGATGCCCATACTATTGGCAATGCTGACATATATGAGGATTTCCGCTTATTTATTTTACAAAATGAAGAGGATCCAATATTCTATTGGTAATATATTTTTACAGCTTTTAGGGTACTTTGCTCTAAAAGCTGTTTTTATATGTGTGCCCAGCATGGACAGTAACTCTAGGGTGCAAGTCCCGAACACGCCTTTACAACGGGAAGTGTTAGCCAAATGCAAGGGTGTCCATCGTGAGGTGGAATCTGAAGGAAGCGCTAGGCAAACCCTTGACCTGACGAACAGAAACTATATCAGGCCCAATAATATCGGATAAGGTTGCATAACAAACTAAAGTCCAAAGTTGTACGGAGATATTTAGGGTAAATATAGCAGGTATATGAGGGGAAAGTTACTGTTCTTACCTGGG
>NZ_JBTXLS010000052.1:0-21532 GCF_054871665.1 Myroides sp. LJL115
CTACTTTAGTAATATTGAAATGCTCTACCAAGTACTCTGGTAGGATTAATTTTAGTAATTCTTTGCTGTCCATCATAACACAAAGATATTATTTTATCTTTTCCTCCCCAAGTTTTGTACCTGATCCAAAGTTATTCTAATTTAAATAGAAAGAATGAAATCAGGTACAAAAAATATAGAAACTACCTAACCTTCCTAATAAGAAATATCCTAGCTTACTTGTAAGTATTTCTTTTGACTTCAACTAAACTCTATTTTTTATGTAAAGAAACTATCAATAATTTCTTCAGCAATTAATAATCGTCTCTTTACTTAATTTTCTCTTCTTTAGAGAAAGTATACTTTTTATTTCTTTGTATAATTTCATTGTGAATAATGCCAATTGTGAAAGCTATCTCTGCATAAATAACTTACTTTATGATCTGTGATTCACTTGTATATTTCTACTTCTATAACAGGATATAACTGCATCTTACTGAAGAAGATAGATGCTTTTTTATAACTATTGATATAATTAATAAATAAAGTTATTTCATAACTCTTTCAATTTGTTAATTTAATTATATATTAGCATTAAATTTTGTTAATATATAAAATATAACAAAGTTGTTTAAAATATAAGATTAATATTAAACTTAGAATATGATAAAAAAGACTACTATTTTACTGGCACTAATTAGTTTTGGTGAAATGTATGCACAAAGTGGTATAGGAGTCACTACCCCTCATCCCACAACAGCCTTAGAGATTAGCGCATTAGACAAAGGTATTTTAATTCCTAGAGTTACATTATTAAATGAATTAGATACAAGTAGCATTAAGGGTGGGGATTTGCCAGAAAGTTTACTAGTATATAATCTTGGTAACAAAACTTTGATTCCTGGCTTTTATTTTTGGGAGGATAAAAAATGGAACGCTATTTTATCCAATACTACTTTGCAGCATTATTTAGAACTTAATAATACGTCAAATAATGTAGATATACACTATGACAATGGAGACTATATTTTTACTTGGAAAGATGATAATCAAGTAGAAAATAGCATGAGAATAAGCCAAGTTATTAAAGCCTTTGAAAGTATAACTTCTATAAGTAGCGCAGAGGATGCTCAAATAATTTATATTTCTGAAAATGGAGTTAAAACGACCGTTGATGTAAATACACTTTTACAAAAAAGTGATGCTTTTGTTAATTTTATTAAACAGCTAATAAGTAACGAAGTGGTGTTTCCTATAACAAAATTTGTAGCCGAAAGTGGAATTTCAATTACTTCCAATACAGAAGGCAATAACACTACCTACACATTTCAAAGTGATTCTAGCGGTATTGCTTTAGAGGGGGATGTAATTGGAAATGCAAATAAAAGCAGGGTTGTAAAAATTCAAGGAACCGCTCTAAGCGAATTTAAGCCTGTATCTTCGGGACAAGCTTTAGTTTATGATTTAGAGAGCAACATGTGGATACCAGGTAAACCTATTTTTAGCACAGATGATTTACAAGACCGCGCAGATTTGAAAACAGATAATATTATAGTAATTGGAGAAGCCACTAGTACAGTCACCCTTGCTAGCAATGCAGTTTTAGCTCCTACCCAATTAAGTATAAAAGATAGTTCGATTCCATTAACTAAGTGGCAAGTAGGAAGTGCTAATTCAATTTTGACCACAGATGCCTCAGGTATGCCCCAATGGTCTGTCAAGCCAAGAACCTTAATACCAGAATACTTTTATTTACCCCCACTTCAGTTATCTGTAATACCTGGTACTCAGAGTACCATAGACTTGTATAATATATACAGTACTCAATATGGTGGGAGTGATGTTATAAAAAGCGATTCTTCGGCTTCTTTACCGATTTTTCAAGCAGAAGAGCTAAATTACTACGTTATTTATTATGATAAAGAGGTATTCCATTCATTATCCATTAATACAAGTGGGGTTTTAAGTTTTACAGTTTTTGATAGTCCAAAACCATCAGAATCCACTTTCCTTACGGTAGTTTTACAAGTAAAGAAGTAAGTTTTTAAAAGAAAAAAAAACAAGATGAAAAATATATTATTAGGCTTACTTTTAATGATTTCTTATAGTAGTTATGGTCAGTTGAATAGAGCTTTCCCTCATTTATTACCCTTGACAGGGACATCAAAACCTAATGGAATCACTGAAGGTACTGGAGTAAATCCTCCTACAAATAGATATACAGTTGATGGTGTATATTTAACAGAAGCAAAACTTGCTTCTTCAAGTGGCTTTGCACTTGAAGGAATTACATTTACTTCCGAATTTGGAATCATTGTAGAATTCGATTATGCTATGTTTGGTGGTACTTCAGTGGCTGCCGATGGTTTAACTTTATTTTTATTTGATGCCAATGAGGATTTTATACTAGGAGCATTAGGTGGAGCATTAGGTTATTCGTATGGCTACGATGCTCAAAATAATAATGCTTTAATTCCAGGAGTGCCTGGAGGATTCTTAGCTATTGGTATTGACCATTATGGTAATTTTAAATTAAATTCTCCAAATACTAGTAGCCACTTTGAAGGCTTAGAATTTACACGAGACCGATTTGCTGATGATGGGAAAAATCATGTTACTATTAGAGGTGGAAGGAATATTGCAGGCAATATAAATGAAAAGTTAGGTTATCCCATGCTTTTTACCAGATCTGTAAGCAATGTTAGTGTTAATAACGCTAGGTACACCCAAGCAAAACTTAATTCTAAAGGAGAATACGATATGGATAACTTTGGCTTTTATAATGAATTCTCTCTTTACACAGGTAGAAATAGCGATAATACTATAAAATATAATAGGGTGTATGTTGAAATCAACCCAACTTCTATTGACAATACCCAAGTATATGTTACGGTAAAAATTACTTCAAATGGAGAAGAGAGAATAATAGTAGAAGACTTACTTTATAATTTGACTACGAAAGCTCCTGATATTAATAACCAAATTTACACGGCACAAACAAATTACCCAGATTTGTTTAAAATAGGTTTTTCTGGTGCTACAGGGGCTTATCATATGAACCAAGTAGTAAGAAATGTAAGAGTTAGCTTACCCTATGAGCCTATTGTTCTAGAGGATACTGTTAGTCTTGATATTTCAAGATTTTATAGTAATAAAGGCAAGGAGGTTCAAATATTACCTTTTGCAAATGATATGTTTTATTCCGGAGGTTTATACGATTCTCCAAAAAAGGGTAATACATCAGATTTTATTGATCGGAATTCATTTAGATTTGAGGATAGCTTAGGAAATCCCTATCCCCCAGTGGTAGGAAGTAATTTCGATTATGAAGATATAGTTAATGGAGTTTTATGGAAATATAATCCTACAACCCAAGAGGTAACCGCAGTTTTAACAAAAGATTTTTATGGAAGTCAGGGAGAATCAAAAAAACTTAGCATTTACTATTCAGCAAAAGGCAATAATATCGGGGGAGGACCATTTGGACATGAATACTATAGAAGTTTCCCTACTTTAATCGAGATAGAGTTAAATCAAGATAGTGAGTTTTCTTTTCGTGTAAATCCTAATATGTCAATTGAAACTAAGGTGCATTAAAATTTTTATTCAAATAAAAATTTAAGAGATAAGTAAACTAACTCCAAAAGACTCGATGCTCTTCTGGGGTTAGTCTAATGCTTTTCTATTTTTAGTTGAAGGCTTGATTATATAATCACTACGTGTTATATATAACTCTTATATATTTCCTATTTTACAAGGGAGCCAATCCCAATATAGACAATAGTTCCAAATCTTCAGATGTTTTTGGGTTTGGCGTAACTAGTAATCTTTCATTTTCTCCCGTAAATATTGAGTTAGCACCAGCTAAAAAACATAAAGCCTGCTCAGTTTGGTTCATTTCAAGTCTACCTGCGCTTAATCGAACCATAGTCTTAGGCATTATTATTCTTGTTGTAGCAATCATCCGTATCATATCCCAAATGGGAACTTTAGGAAAATGCTGCATTGGGGTACCCTTTACTCTAGATAAAGCGTTAATGGGTACAGATTCTGGATGTTTTTCTAAGTTAGCTAGAGTATACAGCATAGAAACTCTATCTTGAGTAGTTTCACCAAGACCGATAATACCACCCGAACAAACAGTTATACCGGCTTTTCTAACATTTTCAATAGTTTGTAAACGATCATCAAATTTCCTAGTGGATATGATTTCTTGGTAATGTTCCTCTGAGGTATCAATATTATGATTATAAGCCATTAATCCAGCTTTTTGCAGCTTATCTGCCTGGGATTCACTTAGCATTCCTAGTGTACAGCAAACCTCTAAACCCAAGTCATTTACTCCTTTAACCATTTCTAATACCTTATCAAAATCGCGGTTATCCCTGACCTCTCTCCAAGCAGCAGCCATACAAAAACGGCTTGAGCCATTTTCTTTGGCTTTTTTAGCGTAATCGATAACATTTTTATAGGGTAAGAGTGCTTGTACTTTAATATCTGTGTGATATCTAGCTGCTTGTCCACAATAAGAACAATCCTCCACACAACCTCCTGTTTTTATAGAAAGTAAAGTACTTAATTGAATTTTTGAAGGGTCATGGTTTTGTCTGTGTACCTGACTTGCTTTAAAGATTAATTCCAATAAGGGCATGGTGTAAAGAGCTTCAATTTCTTTGAAGTCCCACTTTTCACAAGCTGTAGTTGTCATAAAATGCAATAATTTAATGATTGTTTTTCATTAGAAATTAGAATGCTCTTAAACGTTTTATCTATTTGTACAAATAATAGCTGTGGTAGATAAAATGCTCTATTGGAGTTAACTCTAAAATATAATGTTTAATTTTTTTATTTTTTTGAACATTAAGCGTTCAATTCCTATCTTTGGTGCCAAAACTCGTAACTTTTAAATTAAAGTAAGGGTACCAGAATTAATATTATGCCTAGTCCAGTTAGATTTTCTTACCAAAGCTTTATCCTTCTGGATAAAAATTCAAGTCAACCTATTTACTTACAAATTTCTCAAGAATTAGCAATTGCTATTCAAAGAGGAATTTTGATATGTAACCAAAAACTACCAGGTTCACGTGTTTTAGCGCAAGACCTAGGTGTACATAGGAATACTATTACAAGGGCTTATGAAGAACTGCAAGAGCAAGGTTGGATAGAAATTAAACAAAAAAGTGGAGCTTTTGTAATTAGTTTGCAAGAAAGAAATTCTATAAAACACTCTAAAAGCACTATTGCTAACCAAGGCTTTCTTTATAAATCAGGCTTTAGTTTTACTAGTTCTAATCTACTTAGTGACCCTTTCGAATACACAAATTCTACATTGGTTTTTAATCATGGTTCTCCAGATGTGAGTCTAGCACAAATTAAGGAGTTGGTGAATTTATATTCCATGAATATGAAGCGAAAAAGTAACCAGAAAAAAATGGGGTATTATCAAGAAAGAGGAAGTGAGTATTTTAAAAGACAATTATCCAATTATCTAAATCTTACTAGAGCCTTACATATCAATAAGCATAATTTACTTATTAGTAGGAGTATGGAAATGAGTCTGTACATTTTATGTCAAGTACTTATTAAGCCTTTAGACAGTATAGTAGTAGGTGACCTAAGTTATTTCGCAGCTAATATGATATTCCAAAAGGTCGGAGGTAAAATTCTAAAAGTGAAGGTAGATAACTATGGGATTTGTACTAAGGACTTAAGGAATATTTGCCAAAACAATTCTATTAGAGCTATATATACAATGCCTCAAGGACATTATCCTACTACTTGTAGTATGAGTAAGACAAGGCAGTTAGAACTTATTACTTTAGCACAAGAATTTGATTTTATTATTTTTGAAGACGCCTCTGATTATGATTTTAGTTACTCTACTAACAATAGTTTATCCTTAATAAAACAAGATCCTAATGCAAGAGTAGTCTACATAGGTTCTTTTGGGAGAAGTTTAGCTCCTGGTTTCCGAGCTAGTTTTATTGTTGGCCCACAGGATCTTATCGTAGAATTAGAAAATTATGCTAGTTTAATTGACCGTCAAGGTGATGTACTTATGGAATTAGCACTTGGAGAGATGATTGAAGAGGGTAGTGCAGTGCGACACTTAAATAAAAGTATTCAAGTCTATAAAAGGCGTAGAGATAATTTGGCATTATTGTTAGATACTTATTTAAAAGATTATTTTAAGTATGATTTGCCTAATTCGGGATTAGCCATTTGGGCACAAGCAAAAATGCCTATTAACCTTCTAAAACTAAGTAATTTAGTACACGCTAAAGGTTTGTTTATTCCAAAAAATATTTTATATCAAGATAAATTTACTACAGGAATTAGAATTGGATTCGGACATTTACAAGATCATCAAATGGAAGCAGCCATACAGATAATAGCTAATGTCTTAGTAGAGAATCCTGATTTAATAGACAAGTAAACATAGGTAAAAAAGAAAACTCTTTTGAGTTTGCATTCAAGAAGTTAGCAATACTCAAAAGAGTTTTAAGACCTATTTTAGTTTCTGGACTTAAAATTTATTCAATCTATTATTTTAAAACAAATAGTAGTAATAGATTGAGAACTATGCATTTTAAGGATAAAAATAAAAAGGAATCTAGTGTAACAGTACGATTTATAAGACTTATTACCACAAGGGTAGGTAAAATAAACAAGGCCATTACCATTGGTACAAATAATGAATTATATACCATTTTTGCTAGTCCATCTGTATAAATATCTAATACATAAGAAGCTCTTAATATCCAGAGTATTAAATTAATAAAGCATAAAATGAATAGAATAATATCTACTGCTTTTAAAAATTTAATTTTCTTTTTCTTCTGTAATTCTAGGTCTTTCATTTGCATTTGCTAATTCCCATGCTGTTGCAAAAACAAGCTGAGCTCTTTTTGTTAATAAATCCATGTCAATTCTTTCATAAGTATCTCTTGGTGTATGGTAATCATCATGAGCTCCATTATAGAAGAATACTGCTGGTATACCGTGTTTTGCAAAGCTATAATGATCAGAACGGTAATAAATTCTTTGTGGATCGTTATCGTCATTAAATTTATAGTCAAGATCAATTCCAACAGAAGACTCGTTTGATTTAATTACAATATCATGTAAGTCTTGGCTAATTTTATCAGCACCAACTACAAAAACGTAATCACCTGATTTAGTGTATTCGTGACTTCTTCTACCAATCATATCAATATTGATATTAGATATGGTATTTTCTAGAGGGACAATTGGATTCTCTACATAAAATCTAGAACCATATAGACCAAACTCTTCTCCAGTTAAGTGTATAAATAAAATAGATCTTTTAGGAGTAATACCTTGATCAGCTAGATCTTTAAATACTCTAGCTACCTCCATAACTGCAACAGTACCAGAACCATTGTCATCTGCACCATAATGATACTCTCCTTTATCTAATCCCATATGGTCATAATGCGCGGAGATAATTAAAACTTCCTCTGGCTTTTCACTTCCTGGTATAAAAGCCCACACGTTTTCACTGTCTTTTAAGTTTGCTTTTGACTTCATGAAGCTTGCAGGAACATCTTGAAAATAACTATCTGCATTTGCGGGGGCAGCGATATTATTATTTTGGTAATGTTTTTGCAGATAGGCAGCTGCTCTTTTTTGGCCCACCTCGCCAGTTCTACGTCCTTCTAAATGTTCAGAGGTAATTACTTTTAGGTACTTGCTAATAGAATCCTGATTGACATTTTGCCAATAAGCAGTACTGTTTTCATGGGGTTGATGTGCTTTTTTGGTAGCTGTACAAGCAGACAAAATAATTGCTGCAGAGCATAAACCAAAAATTAAATTTCTTTTAATCACAATTAATTAGGTTTTAGTTAGTCCGTAAATATAAACACTTTCTTAATTCTTACCTAGTATTTTAAAATTGGTTGTAGAATCTTATCTTTGTTAAAATATAAAAAAGTAATGAGTAAAGTTGTTTTCATAACTGGTGGTTCATCTGGAATAGGTAAATGCGTAGGTGAATATTTAACCCAGAAGGGATTTACAGTATATGGTACTAGCCGAAATCCAAATAAAGTAACACAAAGTAAATTTGCATTAGTAGCTTTAGATGTTAGAGATCCACAAAGTGTAAAAAATGCCATTGAAGAGGTGCTACAAAAGGAAGGGCGTATAGATGTCCTTATTAACAATGCAGGAGTAGGAATAACCGGAGCAATTGAAGAGGTTAGTCAAGAAGAAATCTTAAATAATTTTCAAACCAATGTATTTGGTCCCATTGACGTTATAAAAGCTGTTTTACCTTCTATGAGAGCCCAAAAAAGTGGTCTTATTATCAATGTAACTTCAATTGCAGGCTACATGGGATTACCATTTAGAGGAATCTATTGTGCCTCTAAAAGTGCTCTAGAAATGGTTACTGAATCGTTGAGAATGGAGCTTAAACCTTACAAAATTCAAATAACAAATGTGGCTCCAGGAGATTTTGCTACTAATATTGCTCAGGGAAGATATCACGCTCCAGTATTAGAGGATTCTCCTTATAGAGAAGCTTATCAAATGTCCTTAGAAATGGCTAATGCCCATGTAGATTCAGGAAGCGATCCAATTGAGATGGCAAAGAAAATATACCAAATCATAGAGACAAAGAAGCCAAAAGTACGTTATCAAGTAGGGGAGCCCTTACAAAAATTCTCACTTTTTCTAAGAAAAATTCTTCCTAGTAAACTCTACGAGAAACTCTTAATGAATCATTACAAAATCAAAGAATAAAATATAAAGTAAAATATTTATTAAACACAGATTTATGTTGTAATTTTACCAAACAACATAACATATATAAGAAATATATTACTATGAAATTTTTTATTGACACAGCTAACTTAGAGCAAATTAAAGAAGCAGAGGCACTTGGTGTTTTAGATGGTGTTACAACCAACCCTTCTTTAATGGCTAAGGAAGGCATTACGGGAGCACAAAACATCTTAGATCATTACAAAGCAATTTGTGATATCGTTGACGGAGACGTTAGTGCAGAGGTTATCTCTATTGACTACCAAGGAATGGTGGAAGAAGGTGAGAAATTAGCAAGTTTAAACCCACAAATTGTCGTTAAATTACCAATGACAAAAGATGGTGTAAAAGCTTGTAAATACTTCTCTTCTAAAGGGATAAAAACAAATGTTACTTTAGTTTTCTCTGCTGGACAAGCTTTATTAGCTGCTAAAGCAGGAGCTACTTATGTATCTCCTTTTATAGGAAGATTAGATGATATTTGTACAGACGGATTAGTTCTTATTGAAGAAATTCGTCAAATTTATGATAATTATAATTATCCAACACAGATCTTAGCGGCTTCAGTACGCCATACAATGCATATTGTAGATTGTGCTAAAATCGGTGCGGATGTTATGACAGGTCCTTTAAGTGCTATCACAGGTTTATTAAAACACCCATTAACAGACTTAGGTCTTGCACAATTCTTAAAGGATTACGAAAAAGGAAATAAATAAACTTTATTTATACAACTTACTTACAAACTACAAACTAAGAAAAGGCAGTCCATAAATGGACTGCCTTTTTGATTTAAATACATTCATTTCTAGGTAGTTTATACTTAGCATAATTTTTTCAGTTCTATACCCCATAGCATATTTAATAATAATGTATCTTTAGATATCATCTTATTATAAATGGATTAATGATGGAAAATTCTTCTTTTTGGAAAACGAAAATAAGTAGTCTTTTAAATATTCAATACCCTATTATTCAGGCTCCTATGTTTGGTGTGACTACACCTGAGATGGTAGCAAAAGCAAGTAATTCTGGAGCTTTAGGCAGTTTAGCTTTAGGAGATCTTCCACCTGAAAAATGTAGGGAATTAATTTTAAAAACTAAAGAGTTAACGAATAAACCTTTTGCTGTCAATTTGTTTTTACACCAATTACCTGCTTTAAATCACTCATTAGAACAGAGTTACAATAAGACTAAAAATTACCTAGAAGAAAAGGTAAAAGAAAAAGGTCTTCAAGTTGTATTTCCATCTTATGACTCACTTTACTTTACTAATTACAAAGATCAAGTCGATACTATTATTGCTTCAGACTGCAAAATTCTTAGTTTTACTTTTGGTACTTTAGATGAGGATTCGATAGAAAAATTAAAGAAAAATGATGTATTTCTTATAGGAACTTGTACTTCTTTACAAGAGGCATGTTTACTTGAAGCAAGCCAAATAGATATAATTTGTGTACAATCCAATGAGGCTGGTGGACATCAAGGTACTTTTTTAAAAGATAAAAGTTCCCAAATAGGAGGGTTGGCATTGCTAAATAATATTTTTCAAAATGTGAAAGTTCCTATAATTTATGCCGGTGGACTATGTAATGCACAAACAATTGTGGCAGCAAAAACACTTGGAGCTCAGGGTTTTAGTTTAGGGACCTATTTTTTAGGAGCTTTAGAAAGTGCTTTAAATAATTTTGAAAAGCAGGTTTTAATGAACGCCACTCAAGATGATCTTGTCCTTACCAATAGCTTTTCAGGTAGATATGCTAGAGGTATAGGTACTTGTTTTACTACAGAAATGGAAAAAAGTGGTTTGATTTTACCTTATCCATTACAAAATAAACTTACTTCTGCTTTACGTATGGAGGCTAAAAAACTAATGAGAGCTGAATTTTTGAGTCTGTGGGCTGGTCAAAGTTTGGGAATAATTAGTCAAGAATCTACCGAAACTTTAATTCTGAATTTAGTGAAACAAGTAAATGCTTATTTAGATATAATATAAAAGCAGTAATATATAATATTACTGCTTTTATTATTTCTATTCTGTTATTCTTTTTTAGGCTTTGCTAAGTAGTCAAAAAAGTAGTTAGCAATTTTAGTGTTAAGATGTTCTCTATCTTTTCCATATACATTATGTTCATGCGTAGGGTATAGGAAATAATCTACTTGTTTATTTGCTTTAATACATGCTTCAATAAATTCCATAGAATGCTGTTGTAATACAACAGGGTCTTGGGCACCATGAATAATTAAAAGTTTATTTTCTAGTTTATGCGCTTGACTTACTAGATTATTTTTTTCATAACCTTCAGGATTCTCCATTGGTGTGTCCATATATCTTTCACCATACATGATTTCATAGTATTTCCAATCCATCACCGGACCACCTGCAACGGCTACTTGGAAAACTTCCGGATAATTTAATACTAGAGAAGTTGCCATAAATCCTCCAAAGCTCCAACCATATACTCCAATCTTATCTTGATCAACAAAAGGTAAATTCTTCAAATACTCAATTCCTTTTAATTGGTCAGCCATTTCTGCTTTACCCAATTCTTTATGGATTACATGCTCAAAATCCCTACCTCTATTTTTACTTCCTCTATTATCCACAGTAAAAACAATATATCCATTTTGTGCCATATATTGCAAAAATAAGTTAGAACCTCCTAACCATGAATTTGTTACTAGTTGTGCATGAGGTCCACCATAAACGTAAACCAATACTGGATATTTCTTAGAAGGATTAAAATTACTTGGGTAAATAATTCTTGCATTCAATGTAGTTGTAGAATCACCAGCCTTGATTTCTAATAAATCCATCTTAGGCATATCTATTTTTCCTAAAAAAGGATTTTGAACATTTTCAAGCTCAACTTCTTTATTAGACGCTGTATTTACAATACTTATTCTATTTGGAGTTTCAATATTGTTAAACTCATCAATAAAATAAGACTTATCTTGGTTAAGTAAGATCTTATGCGTTCCCGAACTAGGAGTTAGGGCAGTAGTGACACCTTTATTAATATCTACACTAAAAAGATTTTTATCCAGGCCTTTATTTGTGATTCCAATATAGTAAGCTGTATTTCCCGTATTATCAAATCCTAAAAATTGATCTACAATAATATCTTGATGACCAAGATTTTTCTCCAACTTTCCATCTGTATTATATAGATACATTTGTCTATACCCTTGATGTTCTGAAAAGTGAATAAACTTCTTAGAATCTTTAGGTAAAAAGATTAATCCCTGAGAAGGTTCCACATATGTTGTAGCCTTTTGTTCAAAAAGAGTTTTCTCCAATTCACCTGTTGCAGCATTATACTGGTTTAACTTTAGATTATTTTGTTGGCGATTCAAAATTCCTACATAAACGTAGTTCCCAGATGGATCCCAGGTAACCATAGTTAAAAACTGATCTTCATAACCAGTATTAAGAATTATCTTTTCTTTTGTATAAACGTCATAAATAACTAATGATACTCTTTCGTTTGGCATTCCTGCCATAGGATACTTCAGAGGTTCACTTTTTGCTATGCGTTGTTGCCAATCCACTAGGGGATAATCAAATACAAAACTTTGATCATTTTTATAAAATAATAATTGGTCTTGTTTTGGACTCCACCACATTCCTTGATCTACTCCAAACTCATTACGATGAGTAAATGGACTTCCATTAACTATATCTTTATTAGGATCATTAGTAACAATAATATCTTCCCCTTTATTAGTAGTTATAATAATATTGTTATCTTTTAACCAAGCTATAAAGTTTCCATCTCTTGAAATAATTTCATTTTCCCCTTTACTATTAAATGTAAAGCGGTTTATAATTTTATTAGTTTTAAGATTTAATTGTATAACGTGTTTAAACTTATTATCCTCTTGGATAACAGAGAAAAGTATTTCGTTTTCGTTTACCCATTGTAAATCCGAAGGCAGTCTTTTCAATTTAAAATTAGTGAACTTCAATTGAGAATTAAGTATATTCTCTAATTCTAAAGCACTCATTAAGAACTGATTTTCCCATTTGTTGTCTTTAGACTTTAAAAATATCGTATCCCTATTATTGGATATAACAGTAAAAGAATTATTGTCTTTCCATTTAGGTGAGGATAAGCTTGAGATAGCAAAATCATCAAATTGTCCAAAAGTAGCCTCCCCAATAGTAAATCCACGTTGAGAATACATAATAGAACTACCTAGTAACATAGCTACTAGAAATGTCTTTTTCATAATTGTATTTTATTAATTATTTCAAACTTTCTGCTGACAGTGTAAATTTTCACGATTATATAACAAAAAGTAGACCAAGTTACAAAAAAACAATTTTAATTAGAAATACATCTACAGTATTCTGTTCGAAAATATATAAAAATAGAAGTAACTACTATGCATAACATTGCCTATCTGCTTAAAATACAATCTCTTATGCGATATTAAGGCTGGTAAGTACTTAGTAGATCTAAAGGAGATAGTAGAAGGAGGGAAGCTATAACTTTTTAATAACCACTAGATACTTATATATAACTATCATTAAAATAGGCAGTTACATATCTTACATATAAGGTTAAGTATAAAATTTTATGTATCTGTAAATTTCGCATATTTCCTAGGGAGTATCGATTATTTTAAAATATGAGAAATTTGAGCAGGCTTGTTATGAAATAGATATGGCCCCCTACTAGCTTTAGGTAAAACCTCATTAAATATCAACTATGAAGAGAAAAATAAACTTAAGTGAGCTGAACTTAAAAGTCTTACTTTTTAAAAGTTTACATGGAAGTCATTTTTCGCATAATTACTCAGAGGAAAATTTATTTTAAAAATACAAGAAATTTAATCCTTACAACCTAGCAGGTAGAATTATTGTAAAAATTTACTATCCTAGAAAGAAAGACTTATTTAGGAAGAATGAGGAAGGCCTACAACTTTATTAATAATTAATTCTACTCAGAATTTTTACAATGTAGTATATCATTTCACTCAGCATTATTATAGCTAAGAGATATTGGAATAAGCAAAAAAAACGAGGCTAAATAGAATTATTTAACCTCGTACTATTTTATGCAAAAAAGAATATTTAGAAAAAATATTAACTATTCTTTTTTTTACCATTATTAAATTTTATACCAGCTAAAGGAGATTTAGGATCCTTTGATTTAAAACTTTTTGGTTTATCCTCTGTTTTCTTAAAAGTACTTGTTTTACTTTTAGTACTCGGAGATTTTTTAAAAGAACTCTCTTTAAAATAAGATTCTTTCTTTGAAGAATCCTTTCCTATTTTCTCCCTATTAACTTGTAAAACTTTCATAGGATCTTTTGGTTCCTCTTTAGTCCCTCTCAAATATATGACCAATCCATTCAAGAAATTTCTAAGAATTTGGTCCATACATTCCACATATTTAGGGTGGTCAGAACTTCTAAAAAAGTTACCAACTTCACCTTTGGAAATACGGAAATTTACTAACTCTAAAATTTCTACTATTTGGTCATCTCTTAATTGAAGAGCAACACGTAACTTTTTAAAAATATCGTTATTTGTCATTTTCTCTAATTTGTAGTAAAGGTAAATAAAATAATTATAGCTTGTCTTTTAATAGCTTAATTTCATCTCTTAATCTGGCAGCATTTATAAAGTCTAGGTCTTTTGCTGCAGTTTCCATCTCTTTACGTTTAGTCCTAATAAGTTTCTCTATATCCGCTTTACTTTTGAATTTAATTTCAGCCTCAGTTAATTTCAAACTTTCAGCTTTAACTAATTCATCATAACTTGGCTTAACTAAGTCATTAGTAATTGCTTTGTTAATAGCAGTAGGGGTTATATTGTGTTTCTCATTATAAGCATTTTGTTTACTTCTTCTATAGCTTGTTTCATCTATAGTTTTCTGCATACTAGCGGTGATTTTATCTCCATACATAATAGCTTTTCCATTTACGTTTCGAGCTGCACGTCCAACTGTTTGTGTTAAAGATCGGTGACTGCGTAAAAACCCTTCTTTATCTGCATCCAAGATAGCAACAAGAGAAACTTCAGGTAAATCTAGACCTTCACGTAGTAGGTTTACTCCAATTAAAACATCGAAAAGACCTTTTCTAAGATCTTGCATAATTTCAACCCTTTCTAAAGTATCGATGTCTGAATGTACATATCTACACCTGATACCAACTCTAGTAAAATACTTAGCTAGTTCTTCTGCCATTCGCTTGGTTAAAGTAGTAACTAAAATTCTTTCATCTACTTTTACTCTTTGATGAATTTCTTCTATCAAATCATCTATTTGATTTTCAGTAGGTCTAACCTCAATAATAGGGTCTAATAATCCTGTAGGACGTATTAATTGCTCAACATAAACACCTTCCGATTTTTGCAATTCATAATCAGCAGGTGTAGCAGATACATAAAGTACCTGATTTTGCATCATTTCAAATTCCTCAAATTTTAAAGGACGGTTATCCAAAGCAGCTGGTAATCTAAAACCATATTCTACAAGATTTTCTTTACGAGATCTATCTCCACCATACATAGCATGAACTTGAGAAATAGTAACGTGGGATTCATCAATAACCATTAAGTAATCATCTGGAAAATAATCTAATAAACAGAATGGGCGACTACCTGGTTCACGGCCATCTAAGTAACGAGAGTAATTTTCAATTCCAGAACAATATCCTAATTCACGGATCATCTCCAAATCAAAATTAGTTCTTTCTTCTAAACGTTTTGCTTCTAAAGGTTTACCAATTTCTTGGAAATAATCTACCTGCTTAACCATATCTTGTTGTATTTCCCAAATGGCTTTTTGTAAAACATCCGGAGAAGTAACAAACATATTAGCAGGGTAAATATTTAATTGGGTATATTTTTCAATTACTTGAGAAGTGGTTGGATCGAAAACTTCTATATCTTCAATTTCATCACCAAAAAAATGAATTCGAAATGGGTTATCCGCATAACTAGGGAAAATTTCAATAGTATCTCCTTTAATTCTAAAGGTACCAGGAGTAAATTCTGCTTCAGTACGAGAATATAAACTTTGCACTAAACGGTGTAATACCTTTGTACGACTAATAACTTGATCGAGTTCTAAAGAAATAACATTTTTTTGGAACTCCGTTGGATTTCCAATACCATAAAGACAAGAAACAGAAGCAACAACAAGAATGTCTCTTCTACCAGAAAGTAAGGCAGAAGTAGTACTAAGTCGCATCTTTTCCAATTCCTCGTTTATAGATAAATCTTTCTCTATATACTGACCTGTTACTGGAATAAAAGCTTCTGGTTGATAATAATCATAGTAAGAAACAAAATATTCTACCGCATTATTTGGAAAGAAGTTTTTAAATTCTGTATATAATTGAGCAGCTAAAGTTTTGTTATGAGCTAAAACTAGGGTAGGACGTTGTACTTGCTGAATAACATTTGCAGCAGTAAAGGTTTTACCTGAACCAGTAACTCCTACTAGAGTTTGGTACTTTTCACCCTCTAAAATTCCTTCGCTTAATTTCCTAATTGCTTCCGGCTGATCACCGGTTGGTTTATAATCCGATTTTATTTCAAATTTCATAATATAGTATTACTCAAAAGCAAAGTTAGGTATTATAAAATAAAAAAGCGCAAGAGTAATCTTGCGCTTTCTATATTTAATACTGATGTATAAGAATTAGTTAATTGTGAAAATAACTTTTCTTGCAATCTTACGAGCTTGCGCTGAATTTTTGTTTACATCATTATCAATTCCTTTACCAACAGCAGAAACTCTTGATGCATCAACTCCAGAGTTGATTAACATTTGCTTAACTGCGTTAGCACGTTGAGTTGATAATTTATCATTGTAAGAAGCGTTTCCGATAGCGTCAGCATATCCTGCAACTTCAACTTTCGCTGATGGGTTATTTTTAAGGTAAGTAACGATAAAGTTGATTCCTTCTACTGTGCTAGGCTCAGTTTTGTTAAAATCAAAATAAGCAGCAACGTATCCTTTGTTGATTAATTCTTTAATCATCTGAGCGTCATCTCCTTGAACACTGTTTCCAATGTTTCCGTATTTATCTTCTACGAATCTTTCGATGTTGTCAGCAATACCATTGTTGTTTAAGTCAATGTTACGTCCTCTAGAGTCTACTAAAGCACCAGCTGGTGTGTTAGGCTCTAAATCTAAGTAGTCAGCAACTCCGTCTCCGTCAGTATCAACTAACATAGTTTCGATGCTTGTCACTCTTTGGTTTAATGCATTGATCTCTTCGTTTTCTTTAGCAGCGTCACTATACCAGTCTGCATGTTGAGCATGTTTACCTAAGTAAATAGATACCCCTACAGAAGCGTTGAACATTGTTCCTTGGAAAGTAGATCTGTGAGTTTGAGACATCCCATCAAAATTCATATTTTGTTGAAGATTTTGAATCACAGTAAAGTCAGCGTTTAAAGCTACTCTGCTAGCAACTTTAATTTGACCTGTTAACCCAGCCATTAAATGACCCATGTTATCGTTTCCACTGAAGTTATTTCCGTGTAACCAAGAGTATCCCCCCCCTGCGTGTGCTTGAACGTTGATTGTTTGCGTCCAGTTCTCAAAGTTTAAGATACGTCCTAAGTTTACAACCCCTTCTAAACTTGTTCTGTAGTACTCTGTGTGTGCGTTTGTTGAATTATTAGTCCATTTTTTTAAGTTGTCATAACCAAAAGATGCTTTAACACCAAATTTGTTATTTAAACTATAACGAACTCCACCATCTAAGTGTAAGTTTTTGAAAGTTTCTGCAGAAGTTCCTCCAGAAATCGCTCTTGATGGTTTTGCAAAACCACCGTTGAAGTCAAGTGACCATCTATTGTAGTCTTTCTCTTGAGCCACTGCAGACCCAACAACTAACAAAGATGCCAATAAAGGTAATGTTAATTTTTTCATAGTTGTAATTTTAATTTCCACTAACTGATAATTAATATTGTTTTTTACTAATCGCTTTATAAAGGCAAATATAATGTAAAGTTTTTAAAAATCTCTAATATTGAAACAAATTATATAAAAAACTCCCTAAAAAATTTATTGTTTAATCTCATAACTCTTGAAAACAACATAGATATTAGTACAATATTGAGTAAAAACATGATTTTAATAAATAATTCTTATCTAATTTAGCAAATTTTAATTAAAAGAAAAAATTAAACTTATGTTATTTTTCTAACTTTATTTAGCCCGTATATACTAAAAACTTGTTATTTAAGCCATTTTTGGAAGCTAAATAATGTATTTTTAGTTAGAATAATTCTAAAAAAGTCTTGAAAACGCCTATTTTTCTCATAGGTTACCTTAATTAAAGGGGATATTTTTCAATATATTGTAAAGGGTAAATTATAAAAGGGGAGTGGTTAAGGTTTTTTTTAACTAGGGATATAAAACAAAAAAAGTCTTTCTGTTTAGAAAGACTTTTAATATTATTTTAAATCAGGATGATTCTTAAGCAATTTTGCTTCCATTACAAAAGTAGCAAATGGTAGAAGGGAAGCTATAAGTACTAAAACGTAGGTTTTAAAACTCCAGCGTTCAGAAGGTTTAAGTACAGTTGCCAACACTACATATAGAATAAACAAAATTCCGTGAGCCCAACCAACATACTTAACTGTAAGTGGAGAGTCTAAAAAGTATTTTAAAGGCATTCCTACAAATAGTAATAATAATAAGGAGATACCTTCTAAAGTGGCTATCAGTTTAAAAAATTTAATCATTTTAAGTTTATTTATTTTTGCGCTAAAATACTACAATAATGTAGGATACAAAAAAAAGGAGAATCATTTTATGAAAATGACTCTCCTTTTTTTATATACTTAAACAGACTACTAAAAAGCTTGTAATTTGCTATTATAATCTCTTAAATCTGCTAGATTATGCTTATTATTAATATCCTTAAAAAGAGATATTAAATACTGTAAGCTTTCAAGGTCAGTTGAAGTAATCTCTTGTTGGATAACTTCTTCTAATTCTTCAATAGGTTCGTCCGTAGGAATAGCGATTAAAAATGCATTGTTATTCTCTATGTGCTCGTAAGTTAGTCTAATTGCTTTTACTAGAACTGGTTTTTCTTCTAAAAGAGCGAACTCTCTTAATTTTTTTAGATTAGCAACAATGTTGTCCACAACAAGACCATCAGAAATTAAATCTGATTGGATCTGTTTAATAAGTTTTAATGCGTTAGCGTTTTCCACGGTATAAATCTTTTAATACAAAATTATTTATGCAAAAGTAAACTTTTTCTTATTATATAGAGTCTAAAAAGATACTTTTTTAATAAATATTTATTTTTTAAACTTTAAATAGGATTATTGGTAGCAGGTTTAGTAGAATTAGTAAAGAATATGATAATAAATACTTATAAAAGGAAGCTTTTTTATAGCTTTAGTAGATATGATATCAATGTGATACGGGAAATTAAAAATATACTAATAGGAATCTATGGAGAATTTAGCGCATAAAGTAAAAAATGCTAAGGTTTAGATTTGAATAGTTAATAGAAGAAATAAACATATAGCAGTTTTTAAAAACTCTAAGTTCAATACAAGCACGAGAAAAAAGTTTCTTATTAAAGCTAAAGACTATCTAATTTGAAAAAGGCGTGCATTTAAGGAAAATGTCTATTAAATAATAACTGATACTAAATATGTAGCAACTGCCAAATTCTATAACGAAAACTTTTATTTGCATAAAAGTATTATAATGTATATTATGTAAAATAGAGTTTTGGAGTACACACCTACCATGTGCTTTTATTCTTTAATCCCTGATTGCAGATCTAAGTGTGAAAAACTTTTTTTTTCTTTAAATTTTATATTTGTGATTCTTTTATTTATTTCTTTAAATACGCTAAGCTTATATAGTATCTAATTCAAATAAAAATCTTCGATACATATAATATACTTGTATATAGATAAAAAATTTACCTTTGGGACAATTATTAATTATTATGCTGTATCTATTACTAAGTATTCTTGGAAGTGTTTTTGTAGGAGTTTTATTTAAATTCAGTAAACAACAAAATACCAATATCTTTTATATGGTATTGATCAATTATATAATTACAAGTGCACTTTCTTATTTTATATTTAAAGTGGATATTTCCCATTTGCCACAGGATTTCCCATTTATAACCACGCTACTTTTAGGATTACTATTACCGAGTATATTTATAGCTCAATACTACTCTATTGTATATGCTGGTATTATTAGAACCGATGTAGCTCAAAGAATGTCTTTGTTTATACCTATTATAGCGGCTATATTTTTTTTTAAGGAAGATATCAGCCCTGGTAAATATGCAACTCTAGCATTAGGATTAATGGCAGTTTATTTAATCTTGAGTAAAAGCACTACCCAAAGTGCTTTAAAAGACACAAAACAAGCTATTTACTTTCCAGTAATTGTTTTCGTTGGCTTTGGAATAATAGATATACTTTTTAAGCAATTGGCTCTGTATTCTAGTATACCTTATACAAGTAGCTTATTTTTTGTATTCGGATTCTCGCTTTTTATAACTCTATTGTATTATGCTACCATGGTAGTAATTGGGAAGGAAAATTTATTTTTTTTAAATAAGCCAACTATGGCCTATGGACTAGTATTAGGAGGATTGAATTTTATCAACATTCTTTTTTATATGAAGGCCCATCAAGAATTCGCCTCCAATCCTACAACAGTTTTTGCAGGAATGAACTTTGGAGTGATTCTTTTAGGAACTTTAATTGGGTATTTTTTCTTTAAAGAAAAATTGAGTTGGAAAAATGTTATAGGAATTCTAATTGCTATGGTAGCAATTAGCTTGATTCTTTTTGTTTTTTAATAAGTAAAGCAGGCTCAAAGCACTTTTGGAGTCCTTCTACCCCTCTCCCATCGTTTTTTAGTGTTGTATATTTTACATAATATACATTATAATCTTAATAGATTATCACTATTTTTATTAAAATTTTACGAATAAAATAATTATATTATGAATTATGTATGTTATTTCTTTTACAACTTTATCGAAGATGCTTTAATTATATTTTTTACGTTCTATAATTTTATATAAACCACTTTTAACCAGTATTTAAATAATCTTTGTTTAAATATTACAATAAATAATTCCTTGTATTAAGATAACTATTGACTTAATCTAAATTGTAGCATTCATAGATTATAAGTAATCACTCCTTAAGTTATATAAACCCTTTTAAACTGCATCCAAATATTACTAAGATTTAAACTTATAACTTATTTATGTGATACAAGAATTAATATGAGCCCGTATTACATATTACTTGCTTTTTTTAGGGTCTTAATACCCTCTTATCCTAAAGTTTACTATAATATTTATAAAAAACTAAGCTCTAGGATATGGATCTTAAAGTTTACTTAAATAGAATAGGAGGCTGAAGATTATTTCTTCAGCCGACCTTTCACACCACCCGGCATACCAATGTCATTAAGTTAGTGCTAACTATTTGATTTTCAATGTATTAAATTTGTTTTTATGAATTGAAATACGTATATTTACCTGATAATAAGGCATTTATAATTGAAAACACAATTCTCCGAAAAAGTTTTAACGAAGCTACAGACAGAAATTTTTAGTACCTTTCTAAAAGAAGAATATAGAATGAATAAGAAGTACTTTAGTAGAGAAAGGAAACAATCTTTTTCAGGGACAATATTGTTCTTGTTAAATTTTTTAACTAAGAGTGTTCCTTTAGAAATATTGAATTTTGTAAAATACATAAGTCAGTATAAACCTGAACAAC
>NZ_JBTXLS010000053.1:0-20608 GCF_054871665.1 Myroides sp. LJL115
CGGCCATAGCCTGTTCTTTGAAACTTTCGAAATCGAATCCGCTCTTTTTGTTGTTTGTGTTCATAAGACTAATTTACATTTTTATATGATATAATTAATTTTGTGACACAGTTGGTGGTACACTTTCAGAATAGGCTCCTTTATTGAGGGCCTATAAGCTTTGGAGTGTTTTTGATAGACTCTCTCCTTTCTTAATAGAATAGAGGAGAGAGTCTATGCATTATTTTTAAGCTTTTTCAATAAGTTATACGCAGCTCAATAGGTTGTTTAATTCCTTTAATCAAAAGCTTACTTTTTTCAAGGTTATTTTAGAAAGTAAAGCTAATACTTCCCATAATGTTTCTAGGTGCTCCTGCAAATACTCTTGTGTAGTCAAAACCTCCTAAAAAGTAATATTTATCAAAGATGTTGTTTACATTCACAGCTACTTTTACCTTGTCTATATGATAATAAACTGCTGCATTAGCTGTGGTGTAACTTGGCAAATATCCCCAAACAGTTTGTCCTTGGGCATCTTTTTCAAAACTGTCATTTAACCTTCTTTTGTCTACGTAATAAACTCCTGCACCAACACCTAGTCCTTTTAAGGCAGAATGGGATAAAACGTATTTTACCCACAAACTAGCAGAGTTTTTTGGTGCTCCAGCTAGTAACTGGCTGTCCTCTGAAGGGTCGGAAGAGTTTTTTATTTTCGTTTTGTTATAGGTGTAATTAGCCATGATTTGCAATTCTTTTGTGAATTGTCCTCTAATGTCTACCTCTACTCCTTGAGAGCTGACCTTACCAGCTTGTCGGTAATAAGGTAGTCCTTCAGGGCCTACAATACCAGTTTGCATAAGCATTTGATCTCTTTCTATATGGAATAAAGATAAATCCACTTGTAATTGGTCTTTTAAAAAGGCCGTTTTTACTCCGGTTTCGATTTGGTAGCTGCTTTCTGATTTAAATGGTTTATCCGAACCATATGCTTTGTGGTTTACAATGAAATCCGCCGAAACAGGTACATATCCTTGAGAATAACTAGCAAAGTAATTAATCGATGGACTAATTACGTAGGTTAACCCTACACGAGGTAAAAGTACATTTTGAGTAGCAGTATAATCCTTGGTGATATCGGTGCTTTTGGATCTGTGATTTTCATAACGTAAACCAACTACCATTTTAAAGCGCTCAAAAAGGTTTAATTGGTCTTGAAAATATACCCCTGTTGTATGGTAAGGGCTCATAAAAGGGTACTGTGTATTTGGGCGCCAGATATAGTCATTTAAGTTAACAGCTCCGTAAGAAGGCTTGTTTAGATCATAGGTTAATGGAACTATTTTTCCATCTACCATTTTACTTCTTGCTTCTCTTTGGTAACTATTTTTATCTACGTTGTACTGAGCGTAGTCTACTCCAACAACTAAATGGTTTTGAATATTGTCCTCATAGATATCCCATTTTACATAAGACACTACATTGGAGGTGTACTCTTTTCCATGACGGTCAAAAAAGCGCAAGTTCACTATAGTGTTCTCTGGCGGGTTTGCAAAGCTATTTAAGGTACGGTGCTCGTTTAAATCCTCTTTATAACTACTTTGGGTATAGTTGGTATTCCATACTAAATTAGGAGTTATCTTTTGCTTTAAACCAATACTAGCTGTAATGGTAGTGGTGTTGAAAAAATCAGATGGTTGGCTTAAAGAGAACGATCTAGGTAGTGCGTATAAATCTCCGCCTAAAATACTCATTCCTCTGTCTAAATACCCTTTAAAATTATCAAAGACTAAGTCAATAGAAATATCTGTTCCTTCCACTGGTTTTAGTAAGAAAGATGGAGCAAATAAGAAATTGGTTCTATTGTTTATATCTCTGAAAGTTTGAGAAGTTTCATATCCAGTGTTTAACCTATAAAGCATTTTTTTATTTTTCTCTAAAGGTCCACCTAAATCTAAGGTAGTTCTAAGGGTTTGAAAACTTCCAGCTGCAAGTTGTATGTTTCCTTTGAACTCGTCTAAAGGTTTTTTAGTAATCATATTAATAGTTCCACCTGGGGCAATATCCCCAAATAAAGAGGCAGTTGGACCTTTTAATACTTCAATACTCTCTAGGTTTAAAATCATAGGAGAACGGTAGTAGCTTTCTCCAAAGCCATAAGCTGAGCGCATACCATTAATTAGACGGTATCCAGTGTCATAACCACTTTTGAACCCCCTAATTACAAACTCATCATAAGAAGAAGCTTGGGTAACTCCAGCTAAATCTGAAATAACATCGGTTAATTGAAAGGCTTGTTTATCTTCCATTAATTCGGCCGATACTAAAGAAATACTTTGAGGAATATCTTTAATGGAGCCACTAAATTTACCGCCTAATACCGCCGAGTTAGTAAGGTAGGAATTATCTCTTCGGATAGTAACTAATACTTCCTCTAACTGGGTTTGGTCTTGCTCTAGTGTAAAGCGTAAGTTATCCAGCTTGCTTATATCTTTTTGATCTAATACGACATATTTGGTTTTGTATCCCATAGCCGTTATTTGTACGGAAATAGGTAAGGCAAAACTTTGTGAAGATTTGAACTCTCCTTTATTATCGGTAGTTAGGATTTGGCTATTTTGTACAATAACATCACAATAGGCTACTCCTTGACCTTGTTGGTCTAAAATACTTCCTTTGATTTGATAAGAGGCTTGAGAGAACCCTGTTAGGGTACACAATAAAAGTGCTAAAACACTAAGGGTTTGAAAAATAGATGTTCTCATCTTTTATAGGATATTAAATATAGGTGATACGCTACGAGCTATGTTTATTTGGAAAGGCCGTAGAAAAAATCTAAGTCTTGTTTTAATTCTTTTTGAAATTCTTCTGGGCTATAGATTTGAGGGTACGCCCAAGATTGCAGTTGTTTGGAGAATAGTAAGATCTTTAAAGTATGTGGGTTGAAGTTAAAAGTAGGAGTTAACTCATAGACTTGTTTGTTCACCACAGCAGGTAATGCTGCCAATTCTTTTAGATCATATACATCTTTTTGCGGAGTATTCCACAATACCATTAAGTCAGGATTCCATAAGTAAAGTGTTTCTGGGCTTAGGTTTGGCGCATCAATATCTAAAGGACAAGCATTAAGAGCTCCAGAACTGGTAATTACAAAGTCCATTAAAGATCCTTTTCCTGAAGTGGATAGAATTCTTCCTTTACTCCAGGAGTAGTAAATGGATTTCTTTTCTTGTACACTTTCTGCACGCTGTTTTAATTTATTAGATTCCGCAGTATAGTAGTCAATAAGTTCTTTAGCTCTTTTGTCTTTCCCCATTAAAGTGGCAATACCTAAAAACTCTTCCACAATACCTAATGGCTGGCTACCATCTACTGTGAAAACCTTGTATCCTAATGATTCTAACTGTTCACTTGTGTCGTTTTCTTGCTCTAAAAGAATAACTAAATCTGGTTCTAAAGCAATTATATTCTCCATTGAAATAGCTCTACCATTAAAAGTAGGTGCGCTAATTTGTTTGTTTTTAATACGAGGGTCTAAAGTAGATAAGAAATCATAGGTATCCTGTTGTAAATAAACCTCTTGCGTAATGGCAGTTAATTGGTCTTGGGCGCCAAGCATGTATATTTCCTCTACAATTGGAGTGAAAAGAACAGCTACTTTGGTGGCAATAGTATCTAAGGTTACTTGTTTACCTCTACTATCTGTTGCCACTACACTATGGGTAGAGCTCTTCGAATGCTGAGCGGAGTCCTTCACTTTTGTACAAGATTGTAAGAATAAAAATCCTATAAGGAAAAGGACGCTAAAAAGTAATTGTTTCTTTTGCATATAAACAATGGTTATAAATGTTTTGTTGAGGGTAGAAAAAGTGTCTAAAAAACACTGTGTTTTGTAATGTCACTTTTCGCTACAAATATACGCCAATCTTTGTTTGTAATTATATAGGTGTAAAAAAAAATATAAACAAATGCAATCTATTGATTTTATTGACTTTGTTGTTTGTTTGTTGTGACAAATGTATGTTTTTAGTAAGTTTTTAAGTAGTACAAAACTTGAATAATATAGTATATTTAGGTATTTGATGGATTAGTTCTTAATATGTGTTATGTGTGTGTTATGTATATTATTATTAGTGATATTGTGTGTTTTGTATTGATAATATTGTATTTTGTTGGTTATTGTGTTTTTATGGGCTAATTTGTCTTATGTCTATTTTAGACATTTGGCTATTGTAAAGACTTAAAATTAGAAACTATTAGTTATTTTGAAGGTTTAGTGAAATATAATACGAGGTAGGGAAGTACTTTAAAAGAGATTTTTTTAAGTAGTTTATTTACATAGTTTTATACTAGAGAAAAAAAGACTGCTTTAATCCTGGCAAATGGATAAAGCAGTCTATTGCGAAGACGAAAAATAAAATAAAAATGAAATGTATGTTATTTTGTTGTTTTATATATTACAATTTATGAAAAAATATAATTTTTAATATGGTAGTTTTTAGGTTAATTGAATAAAATTGAATAAAATAACATAGGTAATTTATACCCCATGGGCAAGTGGAGGTCTATTTTTAGCCTAGTAGGTAGACTTCTTGAGTGTTGCCAAGGATTCTAGAGGTGAGTATTTATTGGTAAATGTTATATTTAGTGGTGTTTTTGTTAGAAATACATGGTAAAAAAAGTGTATCTTGTAGAATATAATACAATTTGATACACATGAAACTAATTTATTCTTTTCCAAATTTGACTCAGGAACTACTGGATGAGCAAATGAGTATTTTAAAGCAAATGTTTGGATTTAATGAACTACCTAAGGATTACCAAGAGTTCCTTTTGAAAAACAATGGAGGTTTTGTATCTCCAGGAATTATCGATTGCGGAGATAGTTTACAAGATTTTGAACAAATTCGATTTGACTCTACTCTTTTAAAGCAAGAAGGTAGCTCAGAAACTGTTTGCCCAGTTTTATATAGTTTTAGTGCAGTTTGGTTAAATGATAAAATGGATCAAAGTAAAGTGCAGCAGTGGGATTTATTTGAGTTAATGGCAAACAATAGATATTTAAGGTCTTACTTTGATGTGATGCCGGATCAAATGATTTCTATTGCCAATTGTAATGGGAGAAATACCCTAGATATGGTTTGTATTTCTTTAGATAAGCAAGATTATGGTTGTGTTTACTACTATTTCAATCATGTTAATGGACCTAGTGATTTTCCAGGGTCGCTAAAACAAAAACAATTAGCTGAGGTGTACAAGCAATATGATATAGATCAGAATAGTTTTATTAGTAGCTCAACCCCAGAAGGAAAGCAAGTGCATAATGCTATTTTAAAAACTAATTTTGTAAAGGTAGCAGATAACTTCAATGACTTCTTACAAAAATGTTACTCTTGCGTAGGTAGTTTATAGCAAAGTACATATCCATATATAGTTAGGATCGCTTTTAAAGAGGGAAGAAAACTTTATATACAGGGTATTCTTTGGAGTATTTTGTTTTTTTTTATTGAACTTAAACATTGATTTTTTGTCTTTATTTAATAGGAACTCATAGTTGTTCAAACCTATTTAGGAGTAATTTGGAAACCATCGTTAAGCTTTTCAAAATAGGTAGTAGAGCGATTGCGATTTGAGTAACTCAAGTATATATTGTTATCTATGAAGTATGTTTTTTTGTTATTGTTTTTTAGTTTGAACCTTGTAGGAGCAAGCGCGATGCCTTTTAAAATTATAGGGCAAATCCAAGGTTTAACCCCTGGAGATACACTTTACTTTGAGAAGGTTACTCAACCTGGTTATAAAACCTCTTTTGCCTTTGAGGTGATAGTTGAAAAGCCCAATGAATTTTTTTATGAAGGGGAGCATCCACATGAAAGTCTTTATTTAATGAGTTATAGACCTGTTTCAGGGCAAGAGGTGGAGTTAGATCGTATAGGCGCTGAATTTTTAATTAAAGATCAAGAAATCCTATTAACTGGTAATACCGAGCAGATCTATTACCCAAAGATTGAAGGAGGGGTATATGACAATGAATTATTACAAGAGGCATTAAATTTGGATAATTCCCTATCTTCTAGAATAGGAGAGCTCTATAGATTGCGTTCACTAGCTGATAATAATAATGACACAAAAGCCAGCAAAGAATATTCATTAGAAATAGAGTCTTTTCATGCAGCTAATGAACAGGCCTATGAGCAATTAGATTCTTTATACCAGAATTTTTATAATTCCTTTCCTTCTTCAGATATTACTGTCGTAGAAACTTTAGCAGGTGTACGCTTTAAGCCTTATAATTTAAGCCTTGCTAGATACCAAAAAATGGACGATAAGGCTAGAGAAAGTCACTTTGGAAAGGCTTTGAAAAAGGAATTAGATATACTAGGTAGATTACAGCCTGGAGTAGATGCTCCAGATTTTGAGTTAACTGCTTTAGATGGTAGTAAGGTGAGCTTAAAGGATCTTAAAGGAACTTATGTTTTGCTTTATCATTGGGGAGTTTGTCCAGGATCTTTTCAAAGGGAAAATGATATTGTACAGTTTCAAAATGAATATAAGGATAAAGTAAATATTATTGGAATTACAGATAGTATCTTGGAGATAGAACAGTTATATGATCAAACTAATGAGAATGCTAAAAGCTATGGTATGAGTGTAAAGCCTATTTTAAAAAGTATGCTTGCCCACCCTTGGTTGGAGGTGGAGAAGATAGAGGCGAATAAACAAATGTTAGAGGATTATCCCTTTGCAAGTCTTCCTTATTTTGTTTTTATTTCTCCACAAGGAAAAATAATATCAAGAGGATCCCATAAAACTTTTTTTAAAGCCAAAGAAATACTAAAATTGGAGTCAGATTCCTTATAAGCTAGCAGGTAAGCAAGAGAATAAAGTTGGAGGTATAATGTCACTTAACGATGCTTTTTAGAATTTGTGTTCTATTGTATAGAAATTATAAAAATCCATTGGCATTGTACAATAGTATACTTTACTAAAAAAGTATATTTTGATAAGTAAGTACGTTTTACTTTAAAGCGCATAGAAAAAAAACTTAAAATAACTTTGAGGACTATACATTATATACCGTTAATGTATAGTCCTTTTTTTATCCTTTATAATGCAATAAATACCCTTATGGTATTAGGATTTAGCTTCGCAGTAGTTTATGGTATAATTACAAGATTTCCATTTTATATCGTTTTTACATTTTAGCAACATTAATTTAATCTATTAAAAGTATAAGGGGGTGGTTTTCAGTTGTTAGTAGTGTTTAGTTTTTGTAATTACTTTTAATACTGTTAATCTATTGTTAACAGTTAGGTAATGTCTTTGCTGGGCTGCAAGGCTATTTTTGCTAGAACAAAATTCAACTAAATGGAAGCTGTATCTACAAAACATTCTTCAAGTGGGAAATTAAATACCTTAATAATTGTTATCTCTGTTTTTCTATGTTATACAGGAATGTACGCTATTAGAAAATCTTTTTTAGCAGGGCAGTACTTAGGAGAAGGATTGCAATTTGGGTTGGAACAAAAAACTGTTTTTGTGATAAGTCAAGTATTAGGTTATATGGTCTCTAAGTTTATAGGTATTAAGGTAATTTCGGAGATGCCTAAATCTAAAAGAGCTTTATGGCTTATTGGCTGTACTACTTTTGGACTTCTTATGCTTGGGCTTTTTGCTATCGTGCCACAAGAGTATAAAGTAATTGCTATTTTCTTTAATGGGCTACCTTTAGGTATGATATTTGGAATTGTCTTCTCTTATATTGAGGGTAGAAGAAATACCGAGTTATTAGCAGCTGCTTTAAGTGCGACTTTTATCTTCTCTACAGGCTTAGTAAAGACATTAGGACTTATTTTAATGCAAGATTATGGCATTACCCAATACAATATGCCTTTTGCTACAGCTTTGTTATTTTTTCCTTTGTTTATACTTTCTGTAGCTTTATTAAATAAAAGTAAAGGGCCCAGTAAAAGTGATATAGAGGCTAGAACTGAGCGCTTACCTATGTTTAAAGAACAAAGAAGAGCATTTTTAAAAGCCAATGGATTAGGATATTTAGGCCTTGTAATTATCTATATGCTACTTACTATTGTTAGGGATTTTAGAGATAATTTCGTGGTAGAGTTTTGGGCAGAATTAGGCTACTCTGGAACGCCGAGTTTAATTACTTTAACGGAGATACCAGTAGCGGTTACCGTTCTTGTAATTGCCGCCATGTGTGTGTTGATTAAGAAAAATAAAAAGGCCTTTAACTTTGGTATGACTTTAACTGTTATAAGTGCACTTGTAATGATCGGTTCTACAATTTTATTTCAAAATAAATTGATGTCTCCAATAGTTTGGATGGTGGTAAGTGGTATAGGAGTATACTTACCCTACATACTATTTCATTGTCTTGTATTTGAGCGATTAGTAGCACTTTTACATTTTAAAGGAAATGTAGGATTTTTATTCTACTTAGCTGATTCCATTGGATATTTAGGAAGTGTGATGGTTTTACTTTTAAAAGAAATAACGGATTTCTCCACAAGTTGGAAGCATTTCTTTATTATCTTAAACCTTCAATCTGCTGTTATTATTATTAGTAGTGCCATTATGGTAGTATGGTATTTTAGCAAACAAATACAAAGAAAAACCGTATTGCTGAATCAAGCGGCCTAGAAAAAGAAAAGAAAATATAAAAAATATAACTAGACAAAAAAGTAAGATAAAAATGAATAACAAACAATACGATTTAATTGTCATTGGCGCAGGAGTTTTAGGAACTTTTCACGCTTACCATGCTGCTAAAAAAGGATTGAAAGTAGCTATTTTGGAAAAAGACCAAAAGCCTACTAGTGCTACAGTGCGAAATTTTGGGCAAGTAGTTCCTTCAGGTATGGATAGCAAATGGCAGAATTATGGTAGAGAGAGTTTATCTATTTATAAAGACATACAAAGTCAGTTTGATATTTCCGTTAGAAATAATGGGTCTGTATATTTGGCTTCCGATGAAAAGGAGCAACAATTAATTCAGGAGCTTCATAACATTAATAAAGCAAACGATTATGAGTCTGTTTTATTAAGTAAACAAGAGTGTTTAAAGCGCTACCCAGGTTTAAGAGAAGATTATGTGAAGAGTGGACTTTTTTTCCCTCAGGAAGTGACGGTTGAACCAAGACAAATGATCCATAAATTGCATGAATATTTAACTAAGGAACATCTTTTAGATATATTCTACAATACCCAAGCTCTTATTTGTGAGACAATTTCTCAAGGTAAAGTAAGTGTTCTAACTAGCTCTATGCAAAGGATAGAGGCGCAGAAAGTAATTATTTGCTGCGGGTCAGAATTTAAAACACTATACCCAGAGGTATTTAACCAAAGTGATTTAGAAATCACTAAATTGCAAATGCTCAGTACGGTAGCTCAACCCAAAGAGTACCAATTAAAAGGTTCTATTTTAACTGGGTTATCTATACGCAGATATGAGGCATTTCATGAATGTGCTTCTTTTGCTGAAATTAAAGCACAAGAGGATCCTAATTCTTTTGAGAAAAAGTGGGGTGTACACATTTTGTTTAAACAAGCCACCGATGGGTCAATTATTATTGGAGATTCTCATGAATATGCCGATGCAAAAAACTTTGATCAATTAGGTTTTGATATTAAAGCAGAGATAAATGACTTTATGATACAAGAGGCTAAAAAGATTTTCGATTTGCCTTCTTACCAAATACAGCAATCTTGGTATGGTATTTACTCTCAATGTAAAAATAGCGATATATTCCAACATACTATTGATGATCACATTCATATTGTAACTGGAATTGGAGGAAAAGGAATGACGGGAAGTGCAGGTTTTGCAAAACAAAATATTAATATACTATTTAATAAATAACAAATGAAAGAGATTAAATTAGCTGTTTTTGATATGGCTGGAACTACGGTAAACGAAGATAATTTAGTGTATAAAACCCTTTTACAGGCTATTTTAAAACATGGATTTGAGTGTACGTTAGACCAAGTACTTGCCTATGGTGCAGGAAAAGAAAAACTACAAGCTATTTATGATACGTTAGAGCAAATAGCCGATAGTAAAACAGCTCAAGAAAAGAGTAAGCAAATTTTCGAAGACTTTAAATTAGGTCTAGAAACTGCTTATAATACTACAGAGGTATTTGGTTTTGAAAACGTAGAAACCTTGTTTTCTACTTTAAGAGAAAATGGGATTAAAGTAGTATTAAACACAGGTTACGACAGTAAAACAGCCAATACTTTACTTAATAAGTTAAACTGGGAAGTAGGACGGGAAATAGATGGACTTGTTACTGCAAGTGATGTAGTAAATGGTAGACCACATCCGGATATGATTCATTTAGCTATGGAAAAAGCTGAAGTAAGCGATAGTCAGCAAGTACTTAAAGCTGGAGATTCAGCTATTGATATTATGGAGGGTAAAAATGCTAATTGTGGTTTAGTTGCTGGGGTGTTAACTGGGGCACAAACCAAAGAACAGCTTTTAGAGGCTAATCCAGATTATATCTTAGACCAGTTAACGGATTTACAAGATATTTTAATCAAATAATACTTTTTGTGTCTTTTAGTTTTTCTAAAAAGCAAAGTGATATCAGGTGAAATAGATATAGAAAAGGGGTCCGTATATGGAACCCTTTTTTAGTATTACAATTTTGTTCTAGGTAAATTTATTTCATGGGCCCTTGGATATGGAGCTCTATTGGTGGTGGATATATCGAGCTTTAAGTTATTAATAGCACTGTTGCTTAGATTGCAGTTTTGTGCATATCTAGGATCGTCTATAAAGGGCATCAGAGCCATTTTTTGTATTTCCAAACTAGCCTGACCATAGGCAAGTTGTACCTTGCCTAATAATAAGTAACAACCAGGTCCTACAAAAGGGTAGGCCCTGATGGAATCTGGAAAATGGACAGTGTCAAAGTAATGGCCACGGGCGTCAATCCAAGTGCCAAAATACATACTTCCTTTATTGGTAGGAACGTGTTTTGTACAAATTAAGTAGCCTAGCATTTTAACTACTTTTCCCTGATGATTGATCAGTTCATCTGCCATAAAATCGCCTTTATAGCTTGTTTTTAATAGATCAAATACGCTGCAACTCACACTAAAGCCTAAAAGTTCTATCTCATCATAAGCATCCTCTGTTATAGAGCGCTGTAGGGTTGGAAACTCATAACAAGGTAAGCTACTTTGAAGTAGGGTAGGTTGTAGGTTTCTTTTTGGCTTTTGCATTAGCAAACGTCCAAGAATCAGCAGTTCACTCTTAGAGACATTAAAGCACTTAAAGGCACCAACAAAAATTAAGTTTTGCATGGTTTCTATGCCTATATCTACTCTTTGTAAAAAATCTTCCAAGTTCAAGAAGGCGCCAAAAAGATTTCTACTAGAAAGAATGTTTTCTATGGTTTGTTCACTAATAGATTGTAAAAATCCAAGGCCTAAATAAAGGTCATTTTGTTTTAAAACACAGTTTCTATCGCTTGTGTTTATACAAGGAGGATGAATAATGGCACCTGCCATTTTAGCCTCGTGCAAATAAACCTCTGTACGGTAGAAACCTCCTTGGTTATTGATAACAGCTGTGATAAATTCCAAAGGGTAATGTACCTTTAAATACAGGCTTTGGTAACTTTCAATAGCATAGGAAGCCGAGTGAGCCTTGCAAAAAGAATATCCTGCAAAGGATTCAATTTGCTGGTATATTTTTTGGGTAAGATCCAAAGAATGCCCCTTTTGTAAACAGTGATCAAAGAAGCGATTTTTGATTTGTTGCAATACATCAAGGGATCTGGTTTTACCACTCATAGCTCTTCTTAGTAAATCTCCATCACTTGGCGCAAGACCAGCAAAATGCAAAGCAATTTTTATAACATCCTCTTGGTAGACCATAATACCATAGGTTTGTTTTAATTGCTGTTCAAATACGGGATGGAAATACTCAAAGCAAGTAGGATTATTATGTCGAAAGATATACTCTTGCATCATACCACTTTTAGCCACTCCAGGGCGTATAATGGAAGAGGCTGCAACAAGGGTTTTGTAATTATCGCATTGTAGTTTTTTTAAAAGTCCCCTCATAGCTGGGCTCTCAATGTAAAAGCAACCAATGGTATGGCCTTTTTCTAAGGCAGCATTACATAAAGGATGATCTTTCGAAAGGCTAATGTCTTGTATATCAATAGAGATGTTTTTGTTTTGCAAAACAAGCTCTGTAGCCTCTTTTATATGGCCAATTCCCCTTTGAGAGAGTATGTCAAACTTCTCATAACCTATATCCGATGCGGTATGCATATCCATTTGTATTACTGCAAATCCCTTTGGGGGATAATCCAAGGCGCAAACATTGTATAGGGGTTCTTGGGATATAATTACTCCACAAGCGTGCATGGTTCTTTGATTAGGAAACCCTTGTAAAATGGTGGCATAATAGAGTACCAAATCCGTTATGGAATTGGTATTTGTGTAGGTGTTTTTTTTGGATAATTGGTCGAGTTCCTGTTTGTTTAAGCCCAATACTTTTCCTATTTCTCTTACACTAGAACGGTATTTAAAGGTGGAAATAGCCCCACAAAAGCCAACGTGGTCTTGTCCATATTTCTTAAATATGTAGTTCAAGATAACATCCCTTTGATCCCAAGACCAATCTATATCAAAATCTGGAGGACTATTTCTGTTTTCATTTAAAAATCTCTCAAAATACAAATCTAATTCTAAGGGACAAACATTGGTTATCCCTAAAAGGTATCCTACTATACTATTGGCGCCACTTCCTCTACCTATATGCATAAAACCTTGGGATTTACTAAAACATACAATATCCCATGTGATTAAGAAATAACCACAAAAATCGAGCTTTTGAATTACTTCAAGTTCTCTGTGGGTGCGCTCTAGGGCTTTTTGGTTATCAGGGCCATAGATTTCTTGTAATCCCTTTAAAGCAAGCTGGGTCAAGAGTGCAAAATCAGATGCTTTATCCTGGGTAAAGTGTTTTTTATTGCGCGATACTTTCCAATCAAAAGTAAAGGTGCAATCTTGTAATATATCTTTGGTGTTTTGAAGTATAATAGGATAATTTTCAAAGGCTTTCTCTATATGAGCTATACTTTGTATTTGGTGGTGCTCCGTGGCGGTATTTTGATCACAGATTTGAGTTAGTAGAATATTTTGATCAATTGCTCTTAGAATTTTATGTAATTCTAAGTGCTCTTTACTTTGAATGGTAATAGGTTGTAATACTACCATTTTATCTATCCATTTTTTATACTTTGGATCATATAATAGATTAACCTGTTGGGTGGTTATTCCAATATATTGATTTTCTTGTAGTTCCTTAGGTAAGTTAGAAATAGGATAAATCGTATAATAGTGGTCAGACCCCTTACATTGTGTAGGTAAACAAAACCTGTTTTGATTAACTTGACTTATTAATTGATGTATTTGTGCTAAGCCCTTTTTATTTTTAGCCAATTGGATATAATAGTGGATATTATCTTTTCTAAAATCTACCCCTACAACTGGCTTAATCTGCTTTTTTTGACATTCTTGTATAAAACTATACATAGCAGTTGTGTTATTGATATCGGTCAGAGCTAAGGTTGTAAGACTATTTTTATGGGCTAAGTCCACTAACTCCTCTACGCTAAGGGTTCCATATCTTAGACTATAATAGGTGTGTGAATTAATAAACATAACAGACGATAAAAAAGGGTTAGTAATTGGTTTTGTGCTTGTTTTTTAGAACAGCTCCAGAACATCTACCAAGCGCATTTGGACCGAATCTTTTTTTAATACTATCCATAGTTTGGTATAAATTCACTAATTCAGGAGTGTTCTCAAATAGATTCATTTGGTAGGTCCCCCTTACCAAAGAGCTAAATTGTATACCAATTAGTCGCAATCGCATCCTCCTGTTGTACAATTGATCAAACAACTCCCATACTATACTAGTTAGAGTATGGTCTTGACTAGTATAAGGAATTTTACTTTGTTTGGTATGTGTGTCAAAGTTAGAGTAGCGGATTTTTACGCTAACTAAGCTAGTTAGCCATTTTTGATCTCTAAGTTCAAAGGCTAACTTCTCTACCATACCTATAAATAAGGCCTTTATTTGGGCGATATCTATGGTGTCTGTTTCAAAGGTGTGTTCATTGGAAATACTTTTCTTCTCTTTATAAGGCTCTACTATAGAGGTATCAATACCATTGGCTTTTTGCCATATGTCTATACCTGGTTTTCCCAAAATTTGATGTAGAATTTCCACAGGCATTAAAGAAAGAGTACGTATATCTTTTATTCCTATACGGGATAAAGTATCATAGGTTATCGGGCCCACACTGGGAATCTGACGAATGGATAAAGGATTTAAAAAAGGTTGTACCTGATGTTTTTCCAGGTGAATGAATCCTTGAGGCTTGGCCTGAGTAGTGGCTATTTTACATACTGTTTTATTTACCGATAAGGCATAACTCAAAGGCAACCCCGTCTGCTTTTGTACCAAAGAGGTAAGCTCCTTTGTCCATTGGTTTAAACTAAAGAACTTATCCATACCAGTGAGATCCATATAAAACTCATCAATGCTAGCTTTTTCTACAACGGGAGCCTCTTGGGTTAAAATATCCGTAACAATATGGGATAAGTTAGAGTATAATTGCATATCTCCTTTTATAACTTTAGCCTGAGGACAAAGCCGGATAGCCATTTTTAAAGGCATAGCTGATCTTACTCCAAAATACCTTGCCTCATAGGAACAACTAGAAACCACTCCTCTGTCTCCAGCTCCAATAATAACAGGTATACCGTTTAAGGAGGAGTTTTGTAAGCGTTCACAAGACACGAAAAAACTATCTAAATCTAAATGTACAATCGCCCTTTGCATAGTAATAGAGGTGTTAAAAATATTTTTAGCAAACTTACTATTATTTGTATCTAATATTTGTATATTTGTTGATATAAATCATAGCAAAATGTCATTACTATCCGATAATATTAGATATTTACGTTCCCAAAGGGCTGAATCTCAGCAAAAAGTAGCCGAAGGCTTAGGGATTACTCGTGGGCGATATGCCAAATATGAAGAAGGAGCCTCAGAGCCTCCTTTGACTCTTTTGTTGCGTATTAGTCGTTATTTTCATGTAAGTGTGGATTTAATGATTTCCGTGGATTTGAGAAAAGTGCCAATGGGAGAATTATTAAAGCTAGAGGATAACCGTATTTTACTTCCTATTATGGTAGATGCCCATCAAAATAACTTTATTGAGATTATTGCTCATAAAGCTCAAGCTGGATACCTCCATGGCTATTCGGATCCTGAATTTATTCAAAGTTTGGATCAGATTTCTATGCCTTTTTTAGGAAGTGGTAAGTATAGAGCCTTTCCAATAGAAGGAGACTCTATGCCTCCACATCAAAGTGGAGCGTTTGTCATTGGTAGATATGTAGAAAGCTTGCAAGAGGTCAAAGACGGTAGAACTTATGTATTAATTACAAGACAAGATGGTATAGTGTACAAAAGAGTATATCGTTTGACTCAAGAGATATTCGAACTGCACTCAGATAATAGTTTCTATCGCCCTTATAGTATTGAGGCTGGCGATATTTTAGAAATATGGGAATTTGCAAGTAGTATTGCTACTAGTGAATTTAAACCTGAGGAGTTAGGGCCAGAAGATACAAGGACAATGTTTCGAGAAATCAAACAAATGCTAAGTGTGGTGATGGATAAAAAAGCAAAGTAAATTTCCTTTTTATGTGTTAAATTTCCTTATATACAGTTAAGGGGAAATAAAAAAATGTACTTTTACTTGGTATTTCTCCCTAGTTATTAAGGCCTTATCTATAAAGTAAAACATATAATAGAGTAAGAGCATACTATTTAATAAACCATTATGAGCGAATCAGAAGCGATAACCACCCATAGATTAGATATATTGCCTTTGCAAGTAGGGGATGCTAGGTTTATTTATGAATTAGTCAATACTCCAAATTGGCTGATGTATATTGGCGATAAACATATATATACCTTAGAGCAAGCTTTAGATTACATACAAGTGATACTACATAGTAATCATTTGTTCTTTTGGTGCGTCTTGGATAAAGTAACCCATAATAAAATGGGACTTATAAGCCTTATTAAAAGAGATAACTTAGACTACTATGATATTGGTTTTGCCTTTTTGCCTGAATACTGTGATAAGGGATATGCCTTTGAAGCAGGATTAGCTTTTATAGCTCAATTAGCCACTAGCCATTCATGCATATACGCCTTAACGGATGCTAGAAACCCTAACGCTATTAAATTATTGAATCGTTTAAATTTCACTAGTAAAACAGTGAAACAAGAGAACGATCAATTACTGCTTTTATTTGAACGCAATTTGCATAAGTAGGAATTAGTTCTTTTCTACTTAATCAATATATCTGTTTACTCTACTAACCAAATTTATTAAAGAACATCCCTGATTATCCTTTGTGGATAGCTCTAGGGATAGAATTGTGGCTAATTTCAATTAAAAATAGCCATAAACCACTAGAAGAAAAAGTATACTCCTTTGCCAAAAAAGCGTAATTTTATCTCTGTAATATAAACGCTACTATGTATAAAAAAATAGGGATATTCTTCTTGCTTATCTTTGTGGTTTGCTGTTCGAAATCCAAGGATAAAGAGGATATAGAAAATACAATTTCCTTTTATTATTGGAAGACAGTATTTAACTTAAAGGACAAGGAAAAAGAATATTTAAAGGATTTTAATAGCTCTAAACTCTATGTTCGCTATTTAGATATAGGCCTTAAAAATGGCAAAGCCATTCCTATTGCTCCCATTATATTTAAAGACTCCTTAGTAGAGGAAAATATTATTCCTGTAGTGTATATCAAAAATGAAGTAATGCTCAAAAAGGATATAGATTTAGGACAACTCGCTCGTCAAATTGTGGATTTTATAGACCAAATAAATAAAAAAAATAATCTGTCTATCAAAGAGATACAATTAGATTGTGATTGGACTCTTCAAAGTAAACAAGCTTTTTTCTCTTTGATCGATCATATTAAAAAATCCAGTAATAAACGCATTTCCTGTACCATTCGTTTACATCAAATAAAATATGCAAACAAAACAGGTATACCCAATGTGGATTATGGTGTCTTGATGTATTATAATATGTCGGCTATCTCTAATGATACCCTTAACTCCATTTATAACAGAGAGGTAGCTAAGTCTTATATAGGGAATCTGAAAAATTATCCTTTGCCTTTATCTTATGCCTTACCTATTTATTCTTGGGTGGTAATTAGCCAAAAGGATAAAGTAGTGGGACTTTTAAATGGTATGAGCATAGAAGACTTAAAAAACAATCCTCTTTTGGTAGCAAAAACAGAAAATATTTTTGTGGCAAAGGACCAAACTATGGTTAAAAATAAATTAATCCAAAAAGGACAGGAATTAAAATTAGAACATATTAAAGAGCATCAGCTCCAAGAAATGATACAAGATTTAAAGCAAAATGCCCAAAGCTCTACTTTAGATATTTTACTATATGATCTTAATGAAATAAACTTATCTAGCTATGAAAAACAGACTTTACAAGACTTGGTGTATCATTAGTGCCTTTGGCCTTAGCCTTAGCTATGGCATTTATTCTTATGGTTGTGCCGATGGTTGGTGGGATTATTCAGATCATTCTGTTTTAACCCCAGAGGCTTTTGCAGATGAGTCTTATAAACCGCTATTTTACGCTCCTTATGACAAATTTTACGATTATTCTTCTATGAATAATGTCTCCATGTTCACTCCAGGTATGCTAGAGGACTGGAAAGAATACTTAAAGGGATTAGTACCTGAAAAAGACATAGAGGAGTGTCTATTATTTACCCCAAGTGAGCAATTGAGTTTTGAGGATTATTTTATGGGCTTAACTCCAAAAATTGAAAGAGAATGGGACTATAAAAATAAAAAGGTAGTGGGGTTTTTAACCTTTTTAAATCTGGCAAAAAAACTAGAGTTCTACTCTACTCAAAGCTATGACTATTGGGATTATGATTCTTATCAAGCTGTTTTATTAGATAGAGATATGGCTCAGGCTGTGGAAAGGTCCTATTTTGACCAAGTAGCTATTAATGAGGATTTAGATGATTTCTTGAAAAACCGCTTGTGGTTTCAAGTAATGAAAGCTTACTTTTATAGCGAAAATCGCTATGCCGTAGTGGATTTCTTTTTTGCCACTAAGGATAGTCAGCCTAAAAATGAGCTATACTATAGAGCTCTAGGGTATGTTGGAGGAGCTTATTATCAAGTAGGAGACTACCAAAATAGCAATAGGATCTTCGCCGAGGTATTTGATCAAAGTCCAGTACTTAGACAAGTGGCTTTATACAATTTTAAAGCTCTACCTCAAAAGGATATAGAAGGACTTGCTCAAACAGTAGACAATTCAAGCACCAAGGCTGCTTTATGGGCTTTGTATGGATATTATACTATGGATCAAACCTTGGAGGCCATGCAAAAAATATATGTTGTTGACCCTGGAAGTAAACATTTAGACTTTTTATTAACTAGATGGATTAACCTAAAAGAGGCTGAAGTAACCCAGTTAAACCCTAAAGATTTTAAAAATAAAAAGGAATACCTAAAGAAAGTAAACACTGTTTTAGATAAGAACAAGGTAGATTGGATCCAAAAGACTGCCCAGAGTACAAAGCAGTTACACAATCCTGCTTTATGGCAAATAGCTAGTGGTTATTTGTGTATTTTACAAGGTAATAATACTAGGGCAGCTGAGTTTTTAAATAAGGCTAAAACCCTTGAAATTAAAAGCCCTTTAGTAAGTCAACAGATAAGACTATTTGAGATAATCAATCAAGTGGATCAGTTACAATCTATAAGTAATCAAGGCCCTACGGGATTGTTAGATGATTTGCAGTGGTTATTGAATGACTTAAACAAAGACCAAGTTGCTCAGGAGTCTTCCTTTAGATACTCCTTTGGCCAAAGCTGGGTAAGACAAAAATTAGCTGACTTATACCTAAAAGAGGACCAAAGGGTATTAAGCGAGATAGTATACCCAAATTTATCCTTTTACGATAGTTTGGAAAATACCCAGGCTATGGAGGATTTCTTAAGTAAGGGAAGCTTCAATGCTTGGGAGAAAATTCTACTGGAAAATTATCCAATTTATTTACAAGAGCTCTACCAACAAAAAGCTATTCTATTGTTTTATCAAGATAAGCTACAAGAGAGCTTAGCTTATATGCAGAAAGCCACTTCGGTGACTAAGAAAGATTATTTCGGCCAAGATTATACCTATAAGCTTAAAGATTATGAGCTTTTAGGTAATCCCTTTAATGGAAAGATTAAAGACTGTAATGATTGCGATCATGCGGCCAAACAATCTGTAAAGTATACCAAGGAAACATTTTTGCAAAAGATGATAGAAATGCAAGATAAAATTGCACAAAATCAAGAGGTATATAATAATGCACTCTTACTTGGAAATGCATTTTATAATACTACTTATTTTGGAAATGCCCGTATGTTTTACCACAGTAGATTATTTGCAGAAAATAGTAATTACATAGAAGAGCAAACCCAGAAATATATTTTAAATATGGACTTGGCCAAAAAGTATTATACCTTGGCCTTTAATAATGCTACTAATGACGAGCAAAAAGCCAAGATTGCCTATCTACTAGCAAAAATTCAAAGAAATGAATTCTACAATCAAAAATACTTGCGCAACAATTATTTCTCTATGATCTATGGGGATGATACAGCCTTTTTAGCATGGCAAGGTTTTCAAGATTTATATAACCTTTATAGGGATACAAAGTATTACCAAGAGGTAATTAAGGAATGTGGGTATTTTAAAACTTACCTAGACCAACAATAACAAGCTGGATAAAAGTAGCTCAAAAGATATAAGTCTTGTAGCATCTTAGAAAGGTTAGATTAAATACACAAAAGACTTTTGAGTGAAGTGAAAATAATAGATAGCAACATTTAGCTGCTGCCCTTGAGAAGCAAACTTAAGAAAGTTTTTCCTTGCCTTATAGTAAAAAACCTCTTTAGATTATAATATAATTTAAAGAGGCTTTTTTGTGTGCCCAGCATGGGTAGTAACTCTAGGGTGTAAGTCCCGAACACGCCTTTACAACGGGAAGTGTTAGCCAAATGCAAGGGTGTCCATCGCAAGGTGGAATCTGAAGGAAGCGCTAGGCAAACCCTTGACCTGACGAACAGAAACTATATCAGGCTCAATAATATCGGATAAGGTTGCTAAACAAACTGAAGTCCAAAGTTGTACGGAGATATTTAGGGTAAATATAGCAGGTATATGAGGGGAAAGTTACTGTTCTTACCTGGGGAGGTCTTACAGACATAGGAAAGTTTTTTTTTTACAGAACTATGGATAACAATTGCTGTAAGAAGTCAGCAGAAGTCATAGTAGGTATGGATACAAGCTTGGCAATACCAAGAAGTCTTACGAAATACTGAAGGACTGAACTTAATTTAAATGAGTAGTAAATGAATGTTACCTAATGAAGGAAGGAATGCAGAAAATATCAAAATATATTGATAACTACCTTGGAAAGGATAGGACGGAATCCGAAAGCTACCAAG
>NZ_JBTXLS010000054.1:0-20246 GCF_054871665.1 Myroides sp. LJL115
ATGTTGTCAAAAGGTTGTAGGCCAAAGTCATCTAAAATAAGTAAGTCACATTTAATTACTTTTTTCATTTCCCTTTGATAGGTACCATCTATTTTACTTGTTTTAAGATGGTTAAATAAATTACCTGCACTTTCCGGATAGCCCTAACATGGCTCCAGAAACTTCTCTTAAGGAGTTACGTTACGTTTAACAAAGCAACAAAATAACATTCTTATTAAGTGGTCTTTAGAGAAAAACTTCTTGATTTATCGATCTGACTTAGATTCCATGTCAGAATCGCCGAAAATCTTTGGATCTATTAAATGAATTAGTTGTGAAAACACTGATTTTGTCGAGAAAAAACCTATAGGTATTTGCTGTTGTTGTTTTATTATTAATAGCACAGAGTATTCTAATGTCGATTGTGCTTTAAGATTTTGATTTACTTAAAATAAAAAAAGCATCCTTAATAATTTGAGAATGCTTCGGCACAATGGGAGGCCTTACCCTGTCCCTTTGTATTGCAAATATACGGAAAAACTTAACTTAATATAGATATTAAGTTATGAATTGAGAAATTTTAATTATGAAAATATGTGTTAGTTTTTAAGGAAGCCTTAGAAGATACAAGGGATAATAATGGAATTTGTTTGAAGTATAAATTTTTCAATTTGCTTATTAATTATAGCTAGAAAATATTCGCTTAGAAAAGGGTTATATTGATGCTAAGACAAGCAGAGTAGTGCTAGTAAGTATATCTTATATATTTACTTTCTGATGAATCTGAGGTAAGTATAGTATTTCTCTTAATTGATACTGCTCAAAGAAAAAGAATTTGGAGATATATACATACTCTGCTAATTGTACTAGTGAATTGGGTAACATTTATTTTCACTCATTTGGGTAAATTTCAGTTCTTCTACACTTTGTAGGGCTTTTTTGGTCTTGACAGGATTGTCATCATGCATATTATGATATGTGCTGACTTCTTATAGCAGTTGTTGTCATAGTTCAGTAAAAAAACAGCTAAGTCTGAAAAGCCCCCTATAGGTAAGGAAGAATAGTAATTTTTACCTGATATATTAAGTATATTAATCTTAAATATTTGCCTAGTAACTTGTATTTTAGTTTGTTAAGTAATAGGAATCGATATTGCTAAACATGATATAATTTTTGCTTCTAAGCTAAGGATTCAATCTATGGCATGCCTTAGGTTCCACCTTTTGGTACACACTACTGCACTTGATTTACGCTTGGCTGTTTAAAAGGTGTGCTCTGAACTTACAAGTATAGAGTTTCTGCTTATGCTAGGTAAAATAACAAATGGGCTAGCTGGGCTAGCTTGAGTTGTTGGTAGCATCATACTTTTATTAATGTTTAACCATACTTTTTTAAAATTAATTTAGCCACAAAATATATGGCTATAATTAATAAGATACCCCCTGCAATTTGAGCAAGCAAGATAACTAATTCCTCTAAAGCAATTTTAGACTTATCCATAGTTGTATTGTTATTTTAAGAGTTATCATTTCTAACTCTAAGATAAATAATATTCTAGTTACATAAAATTAAGACAAGAATTATTATTAAGTTTAATTAGAAACATATATTCTTTATTACTCGTGCTTTTCACTACATTAAATTAATGGAGGTTGTTTACAAAAATCTCTATGGCTAGTATACTTATCCTAATACAAGTATATAATCTGATCCTTTTGCTGGCCTTACTGCGAAGTTATGGAGAATTATACTTTAAATGAGCTTGCAAACACCAAAATAATTGTAGTCCCATTATTGGGCTGGCTTGTAATAGAGAGATTGGCTCTAATAAATTGTGCTCTTTCTTTGATGTTGTTTAATCCAATTCCATCGAAATTACTAGTTACGTCAAAACCAATTCCATTATCTTGAACACGAAGTTCAATTTTATTTCCATCTACTTGCTTAAAGGTAATCCAACATTTTTCAGCATTAGAGTATTTCTGGGCATTCTGAAGAGCTTCCTGTAAAATTCTATATAAATGAATTTTGGTTTTTGTACCAAGTTTATCTAAATTAATAGAGGAATCTATAGATAGAATAAATTCTATTTTTTTATTTCGGTTTTGTAAATCTATTAATTCTGATAATAAAGAATCAAAAGAACTAGTTTTAAATTCACTGTCTCTGGATAAGAGGTGAGAAAAATCTCTTAAAAATGCTTCGATATTGGTTACTTCTTCAATAATAACACCTATTTTTTCTTCTAAATTCTCTTTACTTAATTGCAATAAAAGAAATCTTGTAACAAATATTTTATTTAATACTCCATCATGTAAATCTTGAGCTAATTTTTTTCTTTCTACACTTTTGGCAAGTGAAAGTTCTTGTTTCATTGCTAAAATAGAGTTATAGTACTTCTCAGTATCTTTTTGTAAAAGTTTTACGATACGTAACTGCTTGGATTTCTGTCTAAAAAAATAGGTCATAAATCCTAATAAAATTAAAAGAATTAAGGCAATGGAAATATTGATAATAATTTTCTTTTGGGATTCTAATTCTTGGTTTTTTAGTAATAAATTATCCGACTCAAACTTAATTCTTGCAAATGTGTTATTTATGTTAGCAGCCTCATCGTTGATAAGTTCACTAACTTCTACATAACGGGAGAAATAGTCATTAATAGGGTCTTCTGTATTACTTAATAGTAAAAACAGAGCCTCTTTTTCTTGAAATAAAAGTTTACTTTTCTTGGCGTGTTTTATTACCTGGTCAAGGATTTGAAAAGCTTTAGAGGAGTTATTTGTGCGAAAATAATAGTCAGCTAATAGTGTTTTTACATGACTTTGCTCATCCCACATTTGAGATTTTTCATAAATGTCAATGATGCTATTTAAGTCATTTTCTACTCCTTTTAGCTCAGAGGATAATATCTTGGCCTGGCTTAGAAGTTGAAGAATAGTTGCGTGAGTTATATCCCTATAATAATTAGTAGTAGTTAAATTAATATCTTTATCAATTGTTTCTTTAGCTATTTTTTTTGCGGTTTCATAATCTTTTAATGCGATGTAGTTAATTATTAAAGCTTGCTTTGTCATTATGCGCAGTGCTATTCGCTTTTCTTGAGGATGGATTTTTTGCATCTCTTCAGAATCAATATCTATTAGAGCTTGTTGAATATTTTCATGAGCTTCTTGATACTGACTAAGTCCTGTTAATGCATTACCTAACATTAAAGTTATGGTGAATTTAGTATGCATGTCCTGGTTAAAACCTTCATAGGAAATAGCTTCTAATAAGGAGGATTGCGCCTCGGTATAAAAACGATCGTTTAGTAAAGTGATACTTTTAAACACCAAAACATTTATTAGGTTTAATGTATCATTACTTTGACGATAGTACATCTCAGATTTTGTATAGTTGTATAGAGTGCTGTCTTTTAAATATATTCTATCATAATATCTTGCAAGAAGTTCATGAGCTTTACCCAAATGAGTGAAATCATTACCTTTTTCAGCTTTTTCCTTGAGAGCGTAAAAATACGTGGTATCGGGCATTACTTGGCTAATAAATTTTTGAAGAAGTTCTCTGTTTTGTTGATTATTCTTTTTTTCTATTAAGAGTCTACCCACAGAATCAGCTTGTTGTTTTTGATAATCACTGGCCTCAAAACGATTATAATTGACAATAAAATCTAAGATTTGCTGATTAGTCTGATCTGTATTTGCTTTTTCAGTTCTCGAGCAACTTGTAAATATAATTGAAATTAGTAAGAACCATATATATATAATAGTTGGGGAGAGTTTCATTTTGTTTTAGTTTATAGTTGCAGTTTTAAGGCAGTTTTTAATTATATTATTTGACCATTGTACTAATCAAAACAGCTAATTTATTGGTATTGGTATGTGAAGTGACTTAGTTAAATTGCTGAAAAAGTTAAAGGTTTCTTACCTATTTAAATACCTCTACAAAAAGTGTCTTTATAGTTTTTCTTTTCTTAGTTATATGGTCTCTGTAATTATGGCATTATGATTTTATAAATACATTTATAAGTAGGTGTCAATAGTGGAGATTGCATTGTTCACTATTAAACAATGGCTATTAAATAAAGCTAGATCTCTTGAAAGATATGAGGTCTTACTACAATAATTTTATGATTTAGTCATAGGCAAACGATTTAACAAATCAATCTGTTTTTAGAGTTAATAAGTATAGAAAATAATTTTCAGTAAAGGTTCTTTTTTAATAGTATTTAATCTAAAAGAAAAGATTCTTTGATAAAAACAACTTAGCAGTAAATATAACAAAAAATTCTAATAAAGTAGTAAAAGATATTCAAGCGAAAAAGTAGTGAAGACCGGAAGTTGCCTTGTTATGTTAACTCGTATATTATGAGATTAATTAGTACCTTAAGTTGTGTTTAATTTCTGCTTTTAAGCAAGTTAATATATATATGACTAAAGTTTAATCTCATATATTTTTCTTTAAAAAAAGTAGTTTTATAAGACTTTACTTTACTCACTTTAGCAAGATAAAGAGCAAATCTATTTGTTTTGCAAGCTTTGTCCTTGATTCTAGAAAACATTGGAATAAAAAGATATAGAACAAAGAAAATATAAATGCCAATGTCTACAAATCATTAAATAAAAAAAGCCTAACTATTTGATTTTAAATAGTTAGGCTTTTTTGTCTGTGGAGCCGCCGAGAATCGAACTCGGGTCCAAACAAGCAATCAGATAGCTTTCTACACGCTTAGTTTTTTATTTAATTTTCGACTTTCAGGTAGGCAAAAAACAGCCACTAAAAGCTTAGTCTCTTAAGTTTCGATTTGCCGTCAAGACTAAAACAAATCTATGTTTACATTACGGTTCCCTTCAACAAAGCGCCGCAAACAAAGGCTCTTTAAGGGAATTTAGCTTTCTCACCTGGTGAGAACTAAAAGCAAATCCTACTGTAATTCAGATTAAGCAGCTAAAGCGTAGTTTTCTTCGCCGTGTAAAAAGTTTGTTACATGATATTTACGAGCTACATAACAACGCTCGACGTGCTTACTAACTAATTCCACTCGCTGTCAAAACCGATCGACCCCATTTAGAATAAATCTTGGTAAGAACTGCAAAATTAAGGTATTTTTTTTTCATAGCAAAGTTTTAGCTCTAGTAAAAATCTTGTTTTCGCTATGAAATTAGCTTATATTTGATACTCAGGCCTATACTTTAACAAAATAAATCATTCATTATGAAATTAGGAATTATTAAAGAAAGAAAAACGCCGCCAGATCGAAGAGTAGCGCTAACTCCAGAGCAAATTATTAGGGCCATGGAGAAGTTTAAGGGGCTAGAAATTATTGTTGAATCTTCCGATATTAGGGTTTTTGATGATAATTCTTATAGTGATCTAGGGATACAAGTAAGCCAGGATTTGCAACAATGTGATGTTATTGTAGGATTAAAGGAAATTCCTATTGAATTTCTCTTGCCAAATAAAACCTATGTCCTATTTTCGCACACTATAAAGAAGCAAATACATAATCGCGGGCTTTTACAGGCCTGCTTAAGAGAGAATATTACATTAATGGATCACGAAACATTCGTAAATCAGCAAAACAAGAGAATCATTGGATTTGGTAGATATGCTGGCATTGTTGGGGCATATAATACCCTTAGAGCTTTTGGTTTAAAATATGAGTTATTTACTTTGGCTGCGCCACAAACTCTTAAAACTAAAGATGATTTAATCTATCGATTGAAAAAACAATTTTTACCACCTATCAAAATAGTAGTTACAGGGACTAGTAACGTTGCTAGAGGTATAATGGAAGTATTAGATGGAGCTAAAATAAAGAAAGTACCTTATGATAAGTTTCTTTCTAATAAATACGACTGCCCAGTTTATACCCAAATAGATGCAGGGCAATATTATAAGCGAAAAGATGGTACACAAGGGGGTAAAGAAGATTTTTACAAGAATCCAGGTTTATATGAAACTGACTTTGAGCGTTTTGCACAAGTTGCCGACATTTTAATCACTGGACACTTTTTTCAAAAAGGTTCACCAGTAATTCTAAGTAAAGAAATGCTGAACTCTGCTAAGAATCAAATTAAAGTAATTGGGGATGTATCTTGCGATGTGGATCAAGGACCAATTGAAGCTACTATTCGCACAACCACTATTGAGGAACCTTTCTATGGTTACCACCCTAGAGAGAATGAGGAAGTGGATTTAGAACATCCAGCTGCCATTACAGTTATGGCTATTGATAACTTACCGTGCGCTCTTCCTGAGGATTCTTCCCAGGCTTTTGGCGATGTTTTTATTGAGCAGATCTTACCTGCGTTTTTCAATGAAGATAAAGAAGGTATTTTAGAAAAAGCTACTATTACTAAAATGGGAAAATTAACCGATAAATATAGCCACCTAGAGGATTACGCTCAGGGTAAGGAATAGGGATCAAAGCTTTAATATAAAAAAGTGGCGTTTTACAATTGTAAAACGCTACTTTTTTATATTAATTTCTTTTGAATTTCGTATATCTACTATAGATATAGGACCTAGATGCTTTATGTTCCTTCTTTTTCTGAGTAAGTATAGTTGTAGCCTTTAAGATTTTCTCTGATAACTGTGCTAGCCAACTTAATTGTTCGATTACTAAGATAGATTCTTTCATTAATTCAGAGAGCTGTTCTTGATCTATACAGGTTTTCTCTAGCTCCTTTTTTCTTAATTGCTGTAAATAGTTAATACTAATGGAGTAGTCTTCTTTGCTTTTAGCTGAAATTAATTCTGTTGGAATAGTTTCTTGCTCCAATAAATCAATGGATAGTTTTAAATTTTGATCAATATAATTGGTTACAGTATTAAAGGCATCAGAAGCTTTTGTAGTTTCACTAGATTGTACATATACTCCAATGGAAGCAGCAGTAGATAAGAAAGTATGATTCAAAACCGCAAGCTCATAAATCTCAGGACGTAGAGTTTGCTTGCTCTTTGGTTCTTGTATCATACGTTGGAAGGAAGCCATTAGGTTCCCCGTTTCGATAAAAGCATATTTCCTAGCAAGTTTATAAGGTAAAGTAGCCTGTCCCTTTTCATTATAAAGTATAGATATTTCTTTTACATATTCTCTATTGGCTTTTACACTATTTGCTAAATGCACGTTAACTTTAAGGAATTCCCACGAAGGCCATAAAAGATAATTGGCTCCAAAGGCTAATAAAGCTCCTATGAAAGTATCTATAATTCGGTAGACTAATAAATCCATGAAATTTGGAGATAGAATACCATAAATTAAAACTACATAAATGGTTACAAAAGTAACACCTACTTTATAGTCTGTATGAGAAAACCAGTAACCTAAGATCATAGAAAGTACAACTAAATAGGCTAGTACTTGTACATTTTCTTGAATCAAATAAAGTAAACCAAAAGCTATTAAACCTCCTGCTACTGTACCGATTACCCTTTCAAAAGAGCGCTGTTTAGTTAAACCATAACCAGGACGCATAATAACCACAATGGTTAATAGTATCCAATAACCATTAAGTAAATTAAAAACCTCACTTATTATAAGTCCTGTTACAACCGTTAGGGTAAGTCTTGTTGCATGACGAAAGATAGTGGAGTTGAAGTTTAAATTCTCTACAAGAGTTTGCCATTGGTAATGAACAGGGGTTAAGAATTTCTCTAAATCCTTAAAATTTGTTTCTACATCTTTTGTAAAGACTTTTTCTACTAATGTTCTCTCTAATATGATAATCTTATCAATTTGTTCTTGGGCATAATGAAGCACATTGGTAAACATTAAAATAGCCTCTAATTTGTCTTTAGAGGTGTCCTTATGTGAAAACTCAGATAATTGTTTTGCTAAGGATTGCAATTGCTCTAATAGATCTCTTTGGACCTCATACTTAAGTCCTATGTTCAATGACTCACCAATGGTTTGAATGGTATTGGCAAGACCATAGGCTAATTTTTGGTAGTTTTTAACAATAGAAGGGTCACTTTTAAAAAGTTCTTGTAATCGTTTATGATCAAAAGAACTAGAAACAGCTATTTCTAATATTTCCACTAAAGCTGTAAAAGCCACTAAAAGTCTTCTGTTGTTAGAGGAGTTTCCAGTATTGGCTTTATTTCTAACTACAAATTCTCTTAAGTTTTCGTGTACTTCATTTAATTGAATCTGAATATTAAGTTGCTCAGCGGTAATTTGGGTTACATCTGCATCGGGGCTCCATAAATTAGCTCTATATCGCAGGTATCTAGAAGTTAATTCCATACAATCAGAGGTTAGTAAAACTCCATACCTTCTCGGGCGAGCATAATAAAATATAATAGCAACAACTAGGTATAATAAGCCTCCTAATAAAAGCATCAATACGTGTATCCATAGCTGTTGACCTTCATAAGCATAAGCAAGCCCCAAACTAGCAGCTAATAAGCCACTAAAGGATAAAAGATTAGCTCGGTGTCCATATACAGCAATCATACTTAAGGAGAAAAATATGAAAGCAAAGACAGGATAAAAAATCCAATGACCTAAGGTTAGAGATAATACAAGGGTAACAGCCGGAACAGTAAAGGCTCCAACAAGTAAACCACTAATTTTGTCTTTAATATTACTAGGGATGTCTACAGGAGCTGTTAAAAGGGCACCTACTGCCATTGCAAAGGCCCAATTAAACTCTTGATAAGGCATAAATATTAGAAATGGAATAACTCCACAAAGAGTGATCTTAAGGGCGCCCGCTAAATGGGAGTCATCTGTAAACTTAATTGCTTTATTGAGCATCATAATTAAGGTAGGTAATACTAGGGGTGAGAATTTATATTTTCTCAAGCAATATAAAACAAATTAAATTCGAAAAATAATTTGAACTATTAATTATTCGTTTATTTTTCACTAATTTTGCAATCTGAAATTTTGTGAAAATAAAAAATTATGATATTATCAATAGTTGGGTATGGAGACCCTGTTTTAAGACAAGTAGCTCAGGAAATTACCCCAGACTATCCCAATTTAGATCAATTAATTAGCAATATGTATGAGACTATGTATTCTGCTAGTGGAGTTGGTTTGGCTGCGCCTCAAGTTGGTCTAGCAATTCGTTTATTTGTAATCGATGCAGCACCATTTGCTGAGATGGAGGATAACACAGCCGAGGAAATCGAGTTTTTAAAGAGTTTTAAAAAGACTTTTATCAACGCTAAGATTCTAAAAGAAGAAGGTGAAGAGTGGAGCTTTAATGAAGGTTGTTTAAGTATTCCTGATGTGCATGAAAATGTGAAAAGGAAAGAAAAAATTACTATTGAATACTACGATGAAAATTTCGTAAAGCATACAGAAAGCTTTGACGGATTGGCAGCTAGAGTTATTCAGCATGAATACGATCATATTGAAGGTGTTTTATTTACCGACAAATTATCTACATTAAAAAAGAAACTTATTTCTAAGAAGTTGACAAATATTTTGGAAGGAAAAATCTTTACAGAGTATAAAATGAAATTCTCAAAGAAAAAAGGTAGATAAATAAGTTGTTTATTAATTACAAATTAAGATATTTGTAACTCTTAATGTGAAAATTTAGAAAAAATGAGTTTAGAAAAAGTATTAGCTATTTCAGGAAAACCAGGTTTATATGAGTTATTAGTGCAGACTCGTACAGGATTCGTTGCAGAATCTTTGGCTGATGGTAAGAAGAGCACAGTTGGATTAAGAAACAACGTAAGTTTATTATCAGAAATTTCAATCTATACATATAGTGACGAAGTGAAGTTATTTGAAGTATTCAAAAACATTGCAAAAAAAGAAAACAATGGAGAGGCTATTTCTCATAAAGAAGACAACCCTACATTGGTTACTTATTTTAGAGAAATTTTACCAGAATTTGACGAAGAAAGAGTGTATGCCTCTGATATCAAAAAAGTTTTAAACTGGTACAACATTCTTCAAAAAAGAGGAATGATTGAAGCTGCATTCAAAGAAGAAGCAACAGCTCAATAATCTGATTTAATCTTGATATAAGAAGATTTTTTAAGCCTAGATACTTTTAGTAACTAGGCTTTTTGTATTTTTATAACTCTTTGAAGAAAAAACATGCATAGTAAACAAGAAAAATTAGCTTCTATTGGAAGGCTATTGGATATTTTAGATGAGCTAAGGCAAAAGTGCCCTTGGGATAAAAAACAAACCTGGCAAAGTTTAAAGAACTTAACTATTGAGGAAGTTTATGAACTAGCCGATGCTATAGATGATAAGGATCCCCAGGAGCTTAAAAAAGAATTAGGCGATGTATTGATGCATATTATGTTTTATGCTAAAATAGCAAGTGAATCGGATGCTTTTGATATTAAAGATGTAGCAGATTCTATTAGTGATAAATTAGTATTTAGACATCCTCATATCTATGGGGATGTAGATGTAGAGTCTAGCGAGCAAGTGGAGCAAAATTGGGAAAAGCTTAAACTTAAGGAAGGCAGTAAATCTGTTCTTTCAGGGGTTCCTAAAGGACTGCCAGCCTTAATTAAAGCCTACAGAATACAACAAAAGGCTAGTGGTGTAGGTTTTGATTGGCCCAATACGGCTGGAGTATGGTTAAAAATAGAAGAGGAGCTTAATGAGTTTAATATAGAACAACAAAACGGTAATAAGGCTAATATGGAGGCTGAATTTGGAGACATTCTATTTACAATGGTAAATTATGCTCGACATATAGGTATAGATGCTCAAAACGCTTTAGAATTGGCCAATAAGAAGTTTATTAGACGCTTTGGTGCTATGGAACAATTAGCCCAAAAGGATAATCATTCCATTGGTGATATTAGCCCTGAACAAATGGAAGAGTATTGGGAAAAAGTAAAGACAAAAGAATAAGCTTATTATAAAATAAAAGTACTCCTTGAAAATATATCAAGGAGCACTTTTTGTTTAATCATAGTTTTTGGTAGTATTCTAATCCTCATTTTGAGATAAATCAACTTCTTTTATTGGAATTAGCTTTGTTTTAAATTTAATCTTATGATAGATATAGAAGAATAAAAAGAATGGTATTCCCATATAAGTGATTAACATGGCCCTTACATCTACTACCCCTTCAAAAATTAATTGAGAGTCTTGTCCTATTATAACTAAAATACATAATATTAAGGCAAGTATTGGTCCAAAAGGGAACCATTTTGCTTTGTATACTAAGTTATTAACGTCTTTGTTTTGTGCAACATAAGCTCTACGGAATCTATAGTGGCTAAGTGCAATTCCAAGCCAGGCTATAAATCCAGTCAATCCTGATGCAGCTAAAACGTAGTCTACAGCGTTTTCAAAATTTGCTTGAAGTAAGAAAATTAAAAATACTACTAATGCTGTTGCTGCTAGTGCTAGTACTGGAACTCCGTGTTTGTTGGTTTTTTCAAAAGATTTGAAAGCCATACCTTGTTTTCCCATAGCATATAGCATACGAGTTGATGCGTACATTCCTGAGTTTCCAGCAGATAAGATCGAAGTTAGAATTACCGCATTCATAAGTGCAGCTGCGAAAGCCCAATGTGCTTTTTCAAATACTAATGTGAAAGGGCTCTTTGCAATTTCATGTACATCTGCTCCTAATAAGTCAGGACTAGTATAGGGGATGATTAATCCAATTACGAAAATAGCCAAGATGTAAAAAATCAATATTCTCCAAAATACCTGTTTAATAGCCTTTGGGATATTCTTTTCAGGATTTTCACTCTCACCTGCTGTAATCCCAATTAGCTCTGTTCCTTGGAAAGAGAATCCAGCAATAAGAAACACTCCTAATACACTTAGAAAGCGGGAAGAGAATCCATCTCCTAAAATAGGGGCATCTCCTATGGTAAAATTCTTAAATCCAATATATTCTGACCCTAATATTCCGAATATAGTTAAAAGTCCAACAATAAGGAAGATAATTACAGTAACTACCTTAATTAAGGCGAACCAGTATTCTGATTCTCCGTAAGCTTTAACAGATAGCATATTTAAGCCAACTATAATGGCAAAGAAGATTAAGCTCCATCCCCATGTAGGTATAAAGGCTAAAGGTGTCCAATAAGATATTACAATGGCGGCAATAGAAACGTCTACTGCTACGGTAATAACCCAGTTAAACCAGTAATTCCACCCAAGAGCAAAACCAAATGAAGGATCCACAAATCTCGCGGCATATGTACTAAAGGATCCAGATACTGGTAAATAAGTAGCCATTTCTCCTAAAGAGGTCATTAAAAAGTATACCATTATACCGATTGCTGCATATGCTAAAAGTGCACCACCTGGACCTGCAGAACGAATCGCTTCTCCACTAGCCATAAATAGACCAGTACCAATACATCCTCCAATAGCAATCATGGAGAGGTGTCTGGCTTTTAATGCTCTTTTAACCTTTGTGTTGTTTGAGTTTTCTTTCATTGGTTATTTAATTTGTGGCAAAGGTAAGTATATTCTTTTCAAAATTAAATTAAATGCAATAAAAATACTTAATTACTAAGTAATACTGCATTTAAGAAGGGTAAAAACCAACGATTTTTATGATATATGTAAATGTATTGCTAATTGCTCAAAAATATAATTCTCATTTATATAGACTAAAATGCAAATTATTCTAAAAAATTAGCCATAAAGAGAATTAAATTTTGCTTAACTCTTTATGGCTACTTTATTTAAAGGGGAGTAAAACTCCTTTATTTATGTGGTATGGTCTTGGATTTAAGCTATATGAGTCTTAATTAGAGCCATGATTCCTTCGTAAATTACGTTTAATCCAACACAAAAAGTGAAAAACGCACACATCTTATTAATTACGTTTGCTCCTGTTGCTCCAATTCTTTGTGTAATATTAAAAGCGGAATAGGTAAAAACGTAAAAAAGTGCACAACAAAGTATAATTCCTACCAGGATAGCACCAAAGTTTTCTACCGTAGCTTCAAATTGTTTACTGTAAGAACTGGCAGCTAAAGCAAAAATTACCGAAATAGTTCCAGCGTCTACTACAATTGGAAATGTAAGAGGGTAAAATAGTTTGCTTCTCATAGATTCCTGATCATCTACTGCTGTACTATTTTTATCACTAGCCTTTTTATCATTTAATAAGTCCATAGCGGTTTTACAGATTAAAAAACCACCACCTACTTGAACAATGGGAATGGATAAGTGAAACACCATTAAAATCAATTGTCCTAGTAATAAGGTGATAACACAGAGTATAAAGCTAAAGTATACTAATCGTTTTGTACAGTAATTTCGCTCTTCTTCCGTTAAGTTGCCAAAGAAGGAATTTACAATAAAAGCCACCCCAATTGGATTTAAGACAGGGAAAATTGTCATAAAAGAGGTAAGGGAATGTTGAAAAAATGATTCGAACATAAAAGTTTTTTAATAAGGATTATGAGTATAATTACATTTATAAAATTAAAAGTAGTAATTTTTTTTAACATTATATTAAATAATACGAACATTTTATAACCTTTCCTAGGCTATATGCTAAACTCTTAATAATGACTAGCGTAAATGTTTTAGATTGCTAAAATTTCTTTAAAATAAAATTTAATCTGTTTTTTAGATAAACTAAAATTAGAACAATAGAGCGAAAAGTTGTAGTTTTGCCACGTTTTATTCTTAATGACACAACAAATAAACAACTAATGAAACAAACTAAGTATATATTCGTCACAGGAGGGGTAACCTCTTCTTTAGGAAAAGGAATCATCGCAGCATCTTTAGCTAAATTACTACAAGCTAGAGGGTACTCGACAACTATTCAAAAATTTGATCCTTATATTAACGTGGATCCAGGTACTCTAAACCCTTATGAGCATGGAGAGTGTTTCGTAACAAATGATGGAGCTGAGACGGATTTAGATTTGGGTCACTATGAGCGTTTTTTAAACGTTCCTACTTCTCAAGCAAATAACGTTACAACTGGTCGCGTTTATTTGTCTGTTATTGAAAAAGAGAGAAGAGGAGAGTTTTTAGGTAAAACTGTTCAAGTAGTTCCTCATATCACTAATGAGATTAAAGAGCGTATGCAGCTTTTAGGTAAGTCTGGTGAATACGATATTGTTATTACAGAAATCGGTGGAACAGTAGGGGATATAGAATCTCTTCCTTATATCGAGTCAGTACGTCAACTTTTATGGGAATTAGGAGATAACAATGCAATTGTCGTACATTTGACTCTTGTTCCATTCTTAGCTGCTGCAGGTGAGCTTAAAACTAAGCCAACACAACACTCTGTTAAAACATTAATGGAAAGTGGAATCAAAGCAGATATCTTAGTATGTAGAACAGAGCATGATTTAACAACGGAAATTCGTCAAAAGTTAGCTCAATTCTGTAATGTTAAGCCAGAGGCTGTTATTCAAAGTATTGATGCTTCAACTATCTATGAAGTTCCTAACTTAATGTTGGAAGAAGGTTTAGATAAGGTAGCTCTTAAAAAATTAGATTTACCAGAGAAAACAACACCAGATTTAGCTTCATGGAATGCATTTTTACACCGTTTAAAGAATCCAAAGCACATTGTGAATATTGGACTTGTAGGTAAATATGTAGAATTACAAGATTCTTACAAATCTATTTTAGAGGCTTTAGTACACGGTGGAGCTCAAAATGAATGTAAAGTAAATATTATTTCTATTCAATCTGATGCTATTACTGCAAACAACGTAGCAGATAAGTTACATAACTTAGATGCTATTTTAGTTGCACCTGGTTTTGGTTCAAGAGGAATTGAAGGAAAAATAGAAACAGTAAAATATGCAAGAGAAAATAATATTCCGTTTTTAGGAATTTGTTTAGGAATGCAAATGGCTGTTATTGAGTTTGCACGTAATGTGTTAGGTTTTAAGGGAGCTAATACTACGGAAGTAAACGAAAGTACCCAATATCCTGTAATTACTTTTATGGAAGGACAAAAAGAAATTACAAACAAAGGAGGTACAATGCGTCTAGGTGGATGGGATTGTCAAATTGAGCCAAATACTAAGGCATACCAAATCTATAATAAAGATTTAATCAATGAACGTCACCGTCATAGATATGAATTCAATAACCAATATTTAGAAGATTTCGTTAAAGGTGGTTTAATTACCTCTGGAAAAAATCCTGAAACTGGTTTAGTGGAAATAGTGGAGCTAGAGAAGCACCCATTCTTTGTAGGGGTTCAATTTCACCCAGAATACAAGAGTACAGTTGCAAACCCTCATCCTCTATTTGTAAATTTTGTACAAGCTGCCATTCAAAATAAATTAAGCAATTAATTTATTTTATAAGGCTCTTATATATAGAATAATTTCAAAATCATTTGATCAATTACAAAAGAAGTAATGGAAGAAAAAAAATTAGATCGTAACAGTATTGTAGGCTTTATTATTATTGCCGGATTGCTTATATGGTTGATGTTGAATAACATGAACAAAGAGCAAGATGCTATGAAACAAGATGCTGAATTAGCACAAAAAGAATTAGTAAAGGAAAACCAAACTAAGAGTATTGAACAAGCTTTAGGCAACGTTCAAGCAAACGACTCTTTAGCTTCGGAAGCTTTACGTGCTGCATTAGGTTCATTTGCTTACAGTGCTATGTTGCCATCTGCACAAGATGAAACTACAGAATTAAAGAGTGATTTACTTACTTTACATGTTGCCAACAAAGGTGGATATTTATCTAACGTAACAGTTAACGACTTTGAACGTTTTAGTAAAAACTCTGGTCAATTAGTTGAACTAATTAAAGACCATAATTCTAGTCTTAATTTAGAGCTATACACAAACGATAATAGAGTTTTTAACACCTCTGATTTATATTTCGAACCAGAGTTAAGCAAAGAAGGAGAGAATCAAGTTCTTTCTATGCGTTTAAAAGCTTCTGAGACGCAGTACTTAGAATATCGCTATGTATTAAAGCCAAACAACTACATGTTAGATTTTTCTATTCGCAGTGTTGGACTTAATAAAATTGTAGATTTAAATAAAGCTCCTAAAGTAGATTGGTGGTTAAAAGGATACCGTAACGAAAAGAGTATTTCTTACGAGAATCGTTATACTAATTTATATTATGAATACGAGAATGGTAAGGATAATGATTTAGGTGCTGGTGGTTCTAGAGAGGATAAAACAGTTAAAGATGTTAGTTATATTGCATTTAAACAACACTTCTTTACTTCAATTCTTTTGACAGACAAAAACTTTGCAGATGCTAAAGTTTCTTTTATTAATCTAGCTTCAGATGAATCAGATGATGCTCAGTTTACAAAGGAATTCAATGCAGAATTTCCTTTAGCTTATAGCAACGGAGAATTGAATTATGATATGAATTTCTATTTTGGTCCATCGGATTACAAAATCTTAAGTTCATACGATCGTAATCTAGATGAGATTATGCCATTAGGTTGGGGAATATTTGGATGGTTAAACCGTTTCTTATTTATTCCAATCTTCGGATTCTTAACATCATTTATTCCGTCTTATGGAGTAGCCATTATCATTTTAACGATTATAGTGCGTTTGTTAATTTCTCCTTTGACGTATAAGAGTTACGTTTCTCAAGCTAAGATGAAAGCTATTCGTCCAGAGATTACAGAATTAAACGAGAAGTTTAAGAATGATCCGATGAAAAAGCAACAAGAGACAATGAATTTATATTCTAAAGCAGGGGTTAACCCTATGGCAGGATGTATTCCAGCAGTGTTGCAAATTCCGATTTTCTATTCTTTATTTCAATTCTTCCCTTCTGTATTTGCTTTACGTCAGAAGAGCTTCCTTTGGGCAGATGACTTATCGTCTTATGATTCGGTAATTTCTTTACCTTTTAGTATTCCATTCTACGGTAACCATATTAGTTTATTCCCAATTTTAGCTTCTATAGCAATCTTCATCTATATGAAGATGACAACAGGGGATCAACAAATGTCAGCGCCTCAACAAGAAGGAATGCCTGATATGGGTAAATTAATGAAGATTATGATTTACATCTCTCCGGTGATGATGTTATTCTTCTTTAATAACTATGCATCAGGACTGAGTTTATACTACTTCGTATCTAACTCTATTACAATTGGAATTATGTATGTAATTAAAAACCACATTGTAAAAGAAGATAAGATTAAAGCTATCATCGAAGAGAACAAAACTAAAAAACGTCCAAAAGGTAGATTCCAACGCAAAATGCAAGAGATGATGGAGCAAGCCCAAGAACAACAAAGATTAAAAGAACAAGGAAAGAAATAATCTTTTCTATATTCTCACTTTATAAATTATAGAAATCTACTTACAAAATAGGGTACTATAAACCCTAATGTTAAAGAGATGATAAACAAAAAAAAGGTGAATTATTAAAGCAAGTCGTTTTAATAATTTGCCTTTTTTTGTTTTTTACCTTCTTCAATTAGAACACGTTAATTTTTCTTATAGAAAGCTACTATATTGAAGTATAAGATTAATATTTGGGTATGTCATTGTAATTTATGCTAATAGGTAGGGAAGGTATTGCGCCATTTTGCTGAGAAATAAGGCTATGTGGAGTATAGGTTGGAAAGTTTACAAGTTAAAGGCTGCATGGCAGTTTTATAGCGGGCCTAGGGAATTAGAACTTATTTATTCCATTGCTTATCTTAAAATATAATAGAATAGTTTTTCGAAAAAGGGTATTGCCTTAAAGTTGATAATAAGCATTCAAATTTAAATTATGAGTAGTGATCTCCTTGAAGTGAGTTAAGCTGGAATATGCTCAAGTTAATATTGATACCACCTAAATTGTGAAATAGAAACCTATCAAATATGGGCAAGATACCGACATAACTATAAGGACTAGAGTTTGTTTTTGGAGTTCTTCAAGCGATAGTAGAAAGTGATTAATTAGTGGAATTTCTATATTAATTAGTATTTGTAAAAAAAAAGCTTTTCATAAGTTTTATCTCTTCTATCAAGGTCATTAACTTTAAAATGAAAGATAAGGAGGATAAGTAGGCATAAAGTATTTTGTCCTTACTAGAAAGATAGTTTAATGAAGTTATGGTGATAAGATTAGGTTTTAACTACAATATAGGCATTATGTTGATGAGTTAGAAGTCCGTATACCTGGCATTATAAAGTATTATGCGTGTATTTGTATACTTTAACTCGGTGAATATCTATATAATTATCTTTACCCCGTTCATTGTAAAGTTCTAAGTGGGCTTTTATTGTATATTGTGAGTACTATTCGGAAGTGTTTTTAAAATACTAGTAATCAGTTATTTGTGTTTTGTTAGTGATTAAATATTTATTATCTTAGTGACTTATGTAAGTATATTTATATGTGGGAATTTCCTTTGACGTTTAAAGTTGAGACTTTATTGATACCGTATAAGGGTTTTCGGAATGATGGATGGTCTTCATAAGAGGTAATAGGTATAATGGGTTACTTATATATTGGGTTGGTATTTTGCTTTGGTCATTGTTTGTCTTATGTTACCTTAGACTTATAGTAGGGCTTTAGTAAGAGAAAGTATATTAGCATAATTAAAATTTACATCTTAAGGAAGTAAATAAAATAATTTTAAACTAGTTTATTATGATGAAGAGAACGATTTATATAGGAAGTCCCACTTACTTGAAACTGAAAGATAACCAACTTAAAATTGAAGATCCAGTCTTAAAAGAAGTACGAGGGAGTGTACCTATTGAGGATTTAGGTTTTTTGGTTTTAGATCATTATCAAATTACCTTAAGTCATCAATTAATAATTGCTCTTCAAGAGGGTAATGTTGCTATTATCAGCTGTGATGAAAGTCATATGCCACTAGGATTAATGCTCCCCATGAATGGCCATGTTGAACATAGTGAGAGATTAAGATATCAAATAAATTGTTCAGAACCTTTGAAAAAGAACCTATGGAAACAAACTGTAGAGGCTAAAATATATCAGCAAAAATCAGTACTAAAAAATCTGAATCTTTGTTATGAACCTATGGTAAGATATGGTGATGCAGTGAAAAGTGGGGATAGTACAAATATGGAAGGTATAGCGGCACAATTTTATTGGAGGCAATTATTTGAAAACTTCACAAGAGAGCGTAAAGGTGATTCTCCAAATAATTTCTTGAATTTTGGTTATGCAATATTACGCAGCATGGTAGCTAGAGCTTTAATTAGTAGTGGTTTAAATGCAACTATTGGAATCTTTCATAAAAATAAGTATAACCCATATTGTTTAGCTGATGATATTATGGAACCCTATCGTCCATATGTAGATTTACTAGTTGTAAATTGGTTAAGTAGTGGAAACAGTAATGTTTTAGATAAAGCTGCTAAAGCTAATCTATTACGATTAGCCACCTTAGATGTATATATAAATGGTTTACAAAGACCTTTAGTAACTGCTGTTAGTATTACGACAAGTTCCTTATATAAGTGTTATAAGGGAGAGCAAAGAATTATTCATTATCCGATGCTACGTTCTTGTGACTTGCTTTAAAATTATAGTAGATTTACCAGGTAACACCGCAGCTCTTTTTCGTTTTTTGTAGCTTTAATGCTATGTTGTGAATTGCTTTCAAATTATTGTAAATTTATCAGGTAATTCCGCAGCCAAAGTGTTTAGATAACTCATCCATATCCTGTTGTGAATTGCTTTCAAATTATTGTAAATTTATCAGGTAATACCGCAGCATATCCCATGCCTGGGTCATTACTACTTGTGTTGTGAATTGCTTTCAAATTATTGTAAATTTATCAGGTAATACCGCAGCCGAACAAACTTTTAGACCAGAGCAAGGCTTGTTGTGAATTGCTTTCAAATTATTGTAAATTTATCAGGTAATACCGCAGCAAAGCAGAATGAACTGATCTCAACAAAAGAGTTGTGAATTGCTTTCAAATTATTGTAAATTTATCAGGTAATACCGCAGCAAAGTAAAGCTAGTTTTGTTATGCTCGATGTTGTGAATTGCTTTCAAATTATTGTAAATTTATCAGGTAATACCGCAGCGGTAGGTAATCAGTTAAATGTTAGTGCTGGGTTGTGAATTGCTTTCAAATTATTGTAAATTTATCAGGTAATACCGCAGCCGTGGTTGCATCTTGCTTACGGCTTTATCTGTTGTGAATTGCTTTCAAATTATTGTAAATTTATCAGGTAATACCGCAGCATTTATATGATTTACTTCTAACCTGGACATTCCGACGAAAGCGCACCAGCAATCCGGAAAGTGCACCAGTTAAAACAACTGACCTTAAAACTCTCCGTACTTCACTGATTTAAGTAAAGTTAATAATTTTTTCTTGATCTTAGTGATTTT
>NZ_JBTXLS010000055.1:0-18994 GCF_054871665.1 Myroides sp. LJL115
TTAGAGTTCGGATTATTGGCAATCGCACAGAATATTAGAAAAAGAGTGGCATAAAATGCCTCTTTTTACACCAAAATACCGAAAATATATTTTTCCAATGTCTGAGCTTCGCATATTTAGAAAAATACCGAAAATCACACAGAAGTAAAATGCAAAAAAATAGGGCTGTCTCTTTTTCTTTAGAGACAGCCCCTTTTCTTATTTAAAACTTAAAGGTAACACCTGCTAAAATATTAAATTCCGCTTGCGGATAGTACCCAGCACCATCTATCATAGAGGTCCCATCAAAATCCGACCAATAATAACCATTTGAAATATATTTCACATTAAAAAGGTTGTTGGCCAATAAAGAGAACTCCACACTTTTAAGCCAAGAGTTTACATCCAATGTATAGCTGATATTTAAATCATTTACAAAATAAGAATTTAATTTAGAATTCTCATTCTCTAAATTAGACATATACTGTGAAGAAACATATCTAGTCAATAAAGAAACAGACATCCCTTTTAAAGGTAAATAGCTTAAAGTACTAGAGGCTATAAAATCTGGTGAAAAGGCAATTGCTGTATTACCAAAATCCTTTTGCTCTCCCAGCCATAAAGCCTTGTAATTTCTATTCCTATTTGTACTTAAACTAACACTTGGACTCCAAATTAGCTTGTCCACAATAAATAGATTTGCGTCCACTTCCAAGCCTAAACGGTAACTGCTACCACTATTAGCTCTTAAAGAGGCTCCAGTGTCGTTAAGTTCACCTGTTAAAACTAATTGATCTTTATAATTCATCAAGTAAGCGTTTACATTTACACTTGCTCTTTCACTTTTGAATCTCCATCCTAATTCATAATCATCTAATTTTTCTGCTTTAGGTTTACCTAGACCCTCATAGTCATTTCTACTTGGTTCCCTACTTGCTCTAGCATAAGAAAAGTAAAGTTGATTGTTAGAGTTGACATCATAGATAAGACCTGCCTTTGGATTGAAGAAACCAAAAGTGTCATCTACTAATCCAGTTTCTATAGCATTTGCTTTATAATGTACTTGGCGATATTGAAGATCCACATAAAGACTAAATTGCTCATTGAATTGGTAGTTTAATTTAGAGAAAAAACTCATATCTACTTTAGTAGATTCATTGCGGTAATATTCTTGATTATACATAAAATCAACTGGCTGCTTAACCCATAAAATATTACCATAATGATCACCTTGGTATTTATTTACTGCACCCCCCAAAATAAGGTTAACCTTATCTTTGGTATAATTCACGTTAAATACAGTTCCATAAAAATGGTTATTTAAGCTCTTTGTACGAATGATATCACTTCTACTAATTTGTTTATCCTCCACATTAACGATTGGTAAGCCATAGTTTTGTAATTTGTCATTCATCTTATAGTTCTCAAAATACCCATTTCCTTTTGTATAGTGTAAGGAAAGGTTACTTGACCAATTATCTGACCATTTTTCCGTCCAATGTAACTGATAATGGTCTTGCGTATAGTTATCCGTTTCATTATCGTAGAATTGCATTTTACCATCGTCATCAAAATACATACCTGATGTGTTAAATCGGCGTCCATACAGTTCCATTTGCTCTTTATCTACACCATTCCAAGCTTGGTATGTCTTTTGTTTACCTCCAAAAGTAATGGCTTTTAACAAAGTAGTATTACCAACATAAACCCCTTGTAAATAATAACTTTTCAAATCAGAACTTGCTCTATCCACATAACCATCAGATTTAATATCGGATAATCGTCCTGATATTTCGAACTTATTATCTATTAAACCACTACTAAGTTTAACGGTGTATTTATGAGTGTTATAACTACCAAAAGAAGTAGAAACCTCTCCTTTAGGATCATAGGAATAATTGTCTGTTTGAAGATTTAAGCTGGCCCCAAAAGCCGCCGCACCATTAGTAGAAGTCCCTACTCCCCTTTGCAACTGCAAGTTCTGTACAGAAGAGGTAAAATCTGGCATATTTACCCAAAATGACCCTTGAGATTCACTGTCATTGTAAGGAATTCCATTAAGGGTTACATTTACCCTTGTTGCATCACTACCTCTTACTCTAAAGCTAGAATAACCAACACCATTACCAGCATCTGTTGTAGTAACTACCGAGGTCATCATAGCCATCATTGTAGGAAGATCTTGCCCTAAGTTCTTGGTTGCTAATTGCTTTTTACTAAGATTCTCGAAAGCAACTGGGGTTTTATCAGTAGCTACAATAGCAGATAAAACGATTTCATCTAATACACTTTGAGTAATAGAGTCCTTTTGCTTGGTCAAATTGTCTTGGGCTAGAGCTACACTTGTTGCTCCTAAAGCCAAAACACACGCTAAAATCGGATGAATAATTTTGTTTTTCATTCGTAAAAAAATTACAAATAAAAGGGGCAATTATCTTTTTTAAAAATTAATAATTACACTTTTCCACAATAGAACTATAAGAACATAGTCTATATTGTTTCCCTTGGCAGCATTACCCGCCCAGGTTCTATGGGTATGATCTCAGCCCGATAGGGCACCCCTTTGAGATTTATGGCACAAAGTTACTCAGGAAAAGTTAATTTCAAAATCAAAGCAAAAAAATATTTTTTTACTCTTAAATTCTTCTAGCTTACCTGATTTTCTTTCTTAGTTCTTTCTTTTGAGAATTTCGAACTTTATTCTCTTTGCGTTTTATAAGTTTTGAATAGGGTATTTTAGTATCCTTTCGCGGTTTATCTTCCACTAAAGCTCCTTGAATAATTAACAGTAATCTATAAAAAGCAATCTCCTTATTTTTGATTTGACTTCTGGTCTTATCCGATTCTAAAACTAGTATCCCTTCTTTATTAATTCTACTAGATAGTTTACTTTTAACTAGGCTTTTTTGTTGTTCATTTAAAACTTTACTTTGTTCTATATCAAAGAACAACACCACTTTTGAAGATACTTTATTTACATGCTGACCCCCTGCTCCCCCACTTCTTACCGCTTTAAAAGACAATTCCTTATATAATAAATCTTTATCCATTTTGAATGTTTTTTTGTTGCTGATTTAATATTTTATACCACGAAATATAAGCTATAATTACCATAAAAGTAAAAATAATAAATTGGCAAGCAATTATCCCTAAACCTCTATAGGCATATAAGGGAATAGATATTAAATTACCGATTAACCATAGTACCCAATTTTCAATTTTCTTAAGTGCCATATAATACATTGCAGTAAAAAATATTCCAGAAGTAAATAAATCTACATAATTCACGAATTCTAATACAGGGTTAAATACTTGGTAAATGATATAAACGAATATAACCGTTATACAAAAAAGTCCAAGCCCTATTAGTTTTTCTCTACCATTAGTACGGCTAATTTGAACCAAATCAACCCTATTATTTTTTCTAGTCCACATATACCAGCCGTAAACACTCATAATGGAATAATATGCATTGAGAATCATATCTCCAAAGTAACCTGCTTTATAGAGCAAATACACCGATATAATAGTAGCGAGAATACCAGTTGGAAAAACCAATAAATTTTCTTTTTTAGCATACCAAACACTCAATATTCCAAAAACAAACACTATTATTTCAAGAATCAAGTCTACAATAGAGGTGTCCTTATAGGAACCGAAGAAAAACTCAAACATAACTTTCTTATATTTTATAAAAAAAGCCGTACTTATGTTAAGTACGGCTAGTATTAAATCGTTAATCTAGAATTAGTTATTTCTACTCATTAAAATACGTAGAATATACCAGAATAATAACATTAAAGAGGCAAATAAGCTCAATGATGCAGGTAAATACTGATCAGCAGAGAACTCATTTTTAATTTGCCATGTATTATATAAAATAGAACCTGAGGCTAATGCTACCATCGCAAAAGAGAACCATAATCCTAAGTTAAATCCAAATAACATACCAGCTACAATCACTCCTAATGCAAGGAAAAAACCGATTGTTAGAATAGAACGCAAGAAAGAAAAATCCGCATTAGACCCAAAAACAACTCCAGTTAACCCTCCAAAAAGAGCTAAGGTTAAAACTCCAGCTTGTACAATTAAAGACATATCCCCTGTCATATGCATTGCTACATATAAAATTGGTACAAAAATAAGTGCTTCAGCTAAAATATACAGTGCAAAACCAGCGTATTGCTGTGGTTTATTAGCAGTTTTATAAACTAAACTCTGAGCAAACCAAGTTACAGCCATAAATCCACCAATTAATAGTAACCAAGCAAAATTTCCTTGCCCTAATAAACTAAGCATTGCATTTACAACCACAGGAGTATTTAATAGTATAGCTTCAAAAAGTATAAATACTAAAACACCTCCAGCTAAATTAGCATAGGTCTTTTTATAAAACTGAGCCTTTACAATATCAGACTCATTTGCTACGGGCGTTGCATACCCTAAATTATTTTCCATTTTCATTTTTTATCTTTTTACTTTTCACAAAAATAACAATTAATTTTAATTTTCCGCTTTTTTTTCAAAGGCGTAAACCAACATAAAATCCTGTAAGTCTTCCTTATAATACTGGAATTCGCACTCAAACTCATCTTTACTTACCCAAGAATCTCCTTTTAAGTCAACTTCCATATGGTCCTTAAAACTAAGGCTTCTACTTTTACACATCTTGAACATAGCTTCTTTAGCACACCATATTTGGGTAAGTGCTTCAATGGAATCTTTTTCTTTAGTAACAGCATCTAGCTCCTGTATATTGCAAAACTTAGTAGAGATTTTTATAATTTTATCTCTTTTCTTCTCAATATCAATACCAACGTTTTGTTGACTAATTATTATTGCGGCAAACTCAAAGGAATGCGTTATAGAGATATAAGAAGAATCTTGTAAATAAGGACGCCCACATGATTCATAAGCCAAATCTAAATCCGTATAACCAGCATGTTTCAATAAGTGGCGAACACTAAGAAATCCTCTTTGGTGTATACTAGACTTCATACTATTAACTCTATCTAAACTACTTTCCTTTAGCTCAATCCCATCTAGGAGTTGATCCATAGTTTCTTCTATTTTCCAAATCAGTACTTTACTGTGGGGGGTTAGGATGGTTTTAAATAAAGGCATATATTAAATTTAATAAAACTATGGCAAACATACTATAAAAATAAAAGCCACATCAATGATGTGGCTTTTATTGTATTGGTAATTATTGTTTGTTTTTTAACAAATCTCTAATTTGCTCTAAAAGTTCCTCTTGTGTTGGACCTTTTGGTTGCTCTGGAGTTACCACTTCTTCCTGTGCAGCCTCTTCAGCTTCTTTCTTCTGCAATAGTTTACTTTCTGCTTCACGAAGTTTATTCACTCCTTTTACTAAAATAAATACTACTAAAGCTAATAATAAGAAACTAATTACTTCAGTAATAAAATTACCATAAGCGAAGATAACAGCTCCATCTACTGCTCTAGCGTCTACTAAAGTTGCCCCAGCAGTTACAGCATCTCTACCTTTTAATACAACGTAAAGGTTAGAGAAATCAGGTGTTCCAATAATAGCAGATACTAATGGCATAATTACATCATTAACAGCACTAGTAACAATTTTACCAAAAGCACCACCAATGATCACCCCTACTGCAAGGTCCATTACATTCCCCTTAACAGCGAATTCCTTAAATTCCTTAATAAATCCCATAACTTTTATTTTTTTTCATATTTGTACTGCAAAAATATAACTAATTTACTCTTCAAAAAATATTCTTTTTACTCTTTGCGCTATGCTAGTTAAAATTTCATAGGCAATAGTGTTAATTGTCTTGGCTATATAGGTGACTGGAAGCTCTTTCCCAAAAATAATAACTGTGTCACCTTGGTTACATGGAATATCTGTCACATCTACCATTAGCATATCCATACAAATCGATCCTACTATAGTAGCTTTTTGGTTATTGATAATAACATAGCCTTTTTCATTACCCCAAGAACGGTGTATACCATCGGCATATCCAATTGGAATAGTAGCGATACGTACCTTTTGCCTAGTTCGATACATACGGCCATAACCTATACTTTGATCTTCATCCAAAGTTTTAATTTGCATTATCTTGGTTTTTAAGGTACTTACATTTTGTAATTGCTCCATTTCTTTTGGATCATTTCCCACTCCGTAAAGACCTATACCTATTCTAACCATATCCAATTGATATTCTGGAAAATTATAAATACCAGAGGTATTTAAAATGTGTCTTATTGGTTTAATACCTAGACTTTGAGATAGAAACAAACTATCTTTTTCAAAAGTTTTAATTTGATCGAGTGTAAAATCTCTATACTCTGGCATATCACTACTAGATAAATGAGAAAAAATGCTTTTTACCTCCACAATATTTGTCTTTTGAAGTACATCTATTAATTCTGGAATTTCATGGGTTAAAAATCCATGACGATGCATTCCTGTATCTAGCTTAATATGAATCGGATATTGAAATGCATTTTTAGACCTAGCTATTTTTAAAAAAGCTTTCAACTCATGGACACTATATATTTCAGGTTCTAAATCATAAGCTAACATAGCATTAAAGGAACTCTGTTCGGGGTTCATTACCATGATCTTAGTCTTCACCCCTGACTTTCTTAATTCAATTCCTTCATCGGTATAAGCAACACCTAGATAATCTACCTTCTCATGGGATAAAAGCTTTGCTATTTCATAACTACCATTACCATAACCAAAGGCTTTTACCATTACCATAATCTTTGTATTACTGGATAACTTAGATCGATAAAAATTCAGATTATGTCGTATAGCAGTTAAATTAACCTCTAATACTGTTTCATGTGTCTTTTTTTCTAGTAAAGCCACAATCTTATCGAAGCGAAATGCTCTTGCTCCTTTAATTAATATGGTCTCTTGTTGAAAGTCTTCCAAGGAAACCTTTGCTAGAAACTCATCAGTAGATTCAAAAAGCCATGTATTTGGTAGAGAAAATAAGTGCTTACTTATTTGTGGACCAATACCAATTAAACGGGTAACCTTATTGTCTTTCAAGAGTTGATTTACTAAAGTATAAACCGTCTTATTGTCATAACCGTTTTTGATTATATCCGATAAAATAACCGTTTTCTGTCCACTAGATTTATGTTTCTCCATAAAATCTAGACCTATCACTAATGAAGCATATTCTGCATTATATACATCTTCAATTAAGGTACAAGAATTAGAACCGTTTAAAAGTTGCAATCTTAATTCTACAGGGAAAAGTAAAGGGATTCTCTCTTGTATGCTCAAGATAGTGTACCCTAAATGGAGCATTGTTAGTATACACAAGAGAATATTGTCAATATCTTCTACGGAACTAAATGGCAAATCCACAAAAAAGGTAGTCCCATCTTTACATTCTAGCTCTAACTTATTACTTTTCACTTCAGCAAATAACCATGCTGAGCTATCAGTTAAACTATAGGTTAAATATTTTTTACCCCCTAGTAACTTGTCCAATTTAGGATCTTGCTTAGCAAGTATTATATCACTGTTTTTAAAAAGTAATAATTTCTCTTTAAGTTTTTGCTCTTCGCTTGTAAATCCCTCTTGATGTTCATTGGTTATATTGGTTAAAATACCAATGGTTGGTTGGATAATCTTTTGAAGATTTTCCATCTCTTTTACTTGGGAAATACCAGCTTCGAAAATAGCAAGATTATGATGGGATTCCATGTACAAAACAGACAATGGAACCCCTGTTTGAGAATTGTAACTTTTAGGACTCTTAATAATATTAAATTGATCTTCTAAGAGAAAGTTCAACCATTCTTTTACTACGGTTTTCCCTTTACTTCCGGTGATACCAATTACAGGATAACTAAATTTCCCTCTATGGAATTGGGCAAACTTTTGCAATGCGTTTAAGGTATTGCTTACCATAAAAAACACCACTCCTTTAGGAGGTGACATCTTATAAGTAGTAGATACAACAAAATACCTAACTCCCTTTTGAATTAATTGCTCAATAAACAAATGTCCATCGTGGTTTTGTCCTTCTAAAGCGAAGAATAAGGTGTTTTTATTGTGTATAAGACTCCTACTATCTACTGAAATAGTATCTACCACAATTTGGTCTTCAGAACCAATTCCATTGGCTTTAGCATCTAAATATTGGCAAAACGAAGAAACATCTATTATCATGAAAAGTATTTTTTTAAAAAACTTAGATTACAAAATTAATTAGTTTTTTAATCAATCAATCGAAACACCTACAAAATGTTATAAATTACATTTGATATAAGCCCAACCATCTTCCTGTCGTTCAATAATTGTCACTAGACCTGACTTGACAAACTCTACTCCTTGAATAATATTTTCCTTAGATATTTTGCGAGCCTCAAGTGTATTTTCGCATGCATAAAAAACAATACCTCTTTTCATTACATTCCCTAGGGATTCTCCTACCATCGTTTTGTTTACTAATAGCATATCTATACCTGGCCCGTGTACCACAACATTAATTTCTACTTCATCCTCCCAATGCTTCTTCACATTGTTTACGTAGGTTAACAAGGCTTTTTGCTCTAAAATAGTGTTAGTATTAAACTGAAATACAACTTTATGTTTTTTATTCTGATTCATTTTTGTCTTTTATTGGTTTTAATAGAAGCTAAAACTACTAAATAACTATCAACTTCTTAAGGATTAAGAAAAATACTTTCCCCAATGTAGCACATGTTACTTAGATTCTAGGAAAAAATAAGGAAATTTGCCATTTAATTCTTAATCTATTTAATATGAACTGGATATATGAACCTTGGCCATGGTATATTGGAGGGATTTTCATAGCAACTACTTTGATTTTGTTATTACTAATGGGAAAATCTTTTGGCTTTTCTTCTAATTTACGAACCATGTGCTCTATGATGGGGGCGGGAGAAACTTCTGATTTTTTTAAAATAGACTGGAAAGCACAGTCTTGGAATTTATTGTTTTTAGTGGGAACAATTATCGGAGGTTTTATAAGTTATCACTACCTAAGTATAGACCAAAGTCCTGTACCTATCTCCCAAACTACGATACAAAAATTAGAATCCCTTGGATTTTCTGATCCTGGTTCCACTTATGTCCCACAAGAATTATTTTCCTCTGAGGCTTGGCAGGACCCTAAATCCATTATAATTTTACTTATTTCCGGGCTTTTAGTAGGTTTTGGATCTAGATATGCAGGTGGATGTACTTCTGGACATGCTATCTCTGGGTTGAGTAATTTTCAACTGCCATCGCTTATCGCAGTTATAGGCTTCTTTATTGGTGGCTTAATTATGGTACATCTACTATTTCCTTTAATCTTTTAAACCTAAAAAATGAAAAAAACAGCATATCTCTTATTGGGAATTTTCTTTGGAATAGGAATGTTTAAATCTGGAGCAGCATCTTGGTACAGAATTTATGAAATGTTTCAATTTGAAAGTTTTCATATGTATGGAATTATAGGAACAGCATTAAGTATATCTGTAATTGCTACACTTATAATAAAAAAATACAAAGTAAAAGACTTTAGTAATAACCCTATTGTATTTCACCCTAAAACCAAAAGTATTCCAAGATATCTATTAGGAGGTATTCTTTTTGGATTAGGATGGGCATTAGCTGGGGCTTGTCCAGGGCCGATGTTTGCATTATTAGGAGCAGGATTCTCTCCTATACTTATCGCAATTATTGGTGCTTTACTAGGTACATGGCTATATGGCTTAATTCAAAAAAAATTACCACATTAATAGAGTGTTTTTAAACCTGCTAAAAAAATAACACATCAAGTTTTCTCTTTTAAAAACACTTTTTTTAATTCTCTCCGATCATTTCCTTATTTACATAGGTTGTCTTTATCAATCAAATAAGTTAATTTAGGAGCCTTAACTTAAGCAAGAATAATAATGCAAGATACTATTGTCAAAAACTTCAAAGATGTTTTCGAAGCAGATTTATTACAAGAACTCTCCCAAATAGCTATCCATAAGGAATTCGATGAAAATGAAACTCTTATGGATATAGGTCAATATATCCAATATATTCCAATATTGATATCCGGAGCAATTAAAATCATTCGAGAAGACCAAAAAGAAGGAGAGATAGTGTTATACTATATCGAAAAAGGAGATACTTGCGCTATGACTCTAACTTGTTGTCTTGGCCAAAAGCAAAGTCAAATTAGATCTATAGTAGAAAAAGCAGGCAGCATGATACTTGTTCCTGTTAATAAAATGGATGAATGGTTAGTTAAATATAAAAGCTGGAGAAATTTTGTTCTCAACAGCTACAATAACCGTATGCATGAACTATTAGGAGCAATAGACTCCCTGGCTTTTATGAATATGGAAGAAAGACTACTTAAGCTATTAAATGAAAAGGCTAACATCTATAAGAGTAACAGAATTAACAACACTCATCAAGAATTAGCAGAAGAACTCAATACTTCTAGAGTAGTTATTTCTAGAGTATTAAAAACATTAGAAAATAAAAACATCATTCGTTTGAATAGAAAATATATCGAAATAACATCTAATTTATAAAATATGGATACAACCTCAATTTTAGCCTATTTCTGCGCTTTATTAATAGGCGTATCTTTAGGTTTAATAGGCAGTGGTGGATCCATCTTAACTCTTCCTGTCTTAGTTTATTTACTAAAGATAGAGCCCTTTATTGCAACAAGCTATTCTTTATTTATAGTTGGAAGCACTACTACAATAGGTGCTATAAAAAACATTTATCAAAACAATGTCAACTATAAAGCCGTGGTATGGTTTGGAATTCCTTCCGTCTTAAGTGTCTACTTAACTAGGGTAGTATTATTGCCTTTAATTCCAACAGAGTTTGATATCTTAGGCATTATGGTACAAAAAAACACCTTAGTGATGTTTGCTTTTGCTGTGGTAATGCTATTTGCTGCACTAAAAATGATTAGCTCAAAACCAGTTGATCAAAGTAAAGCATCCAATGGCTCCTATTTAAAGCTTATTTTCCAAGGGGCTTTAATTGGAATGATAGCTGCAAGCGTTGGAGCCGGAGGCGGATTTTTAATTATTCCTATTTTGGTATTTTCTTTAAAGCTTCCTATGAAAATGGCCATTGGTACCTCCTTATCTATTATTACAATACAATCTCTTGTAGGTTTTCTATCCGATCTACAAATAGCAATGATGCAGTGGGATATCTTAATAAGCTTTAGCCTACTATCTATCCTAGGAATATTACTAGGGATGTATTTGACCCGATTTTTAAAAGACAGCCAACTAAAAACTGGATTCGGTTATTTTGTATTAACCATGTCTTTTTTCATACTGATTAATGAGTTGTTTTTATAGTATGTAAACAAAGTTACTTTACAATCCAAAACATCTTCTTATTTTTACAAAAACGATAAAAGAAATAAAATGAAAATAGAACAAATTTATACAGGATGTCTAGCTCAAGGAGCCTATTACATTGAAAGTAATGGTGAAGTAGCCATTATAGACCCTTTAAGAGAAGTTCAACAATATATTGATAAAGCTCAAAAGGATAATGCAAAGATTAAATATATTTTTGAAACGCATTTCCATGCAGATTTTGTTAGTGGACACGTTACTTTATCAGAACTAACAGGTGCCCCTATTATCTATGGACCTAACGCTAACCCAACATTTAAAGCACATATTGCAAAAGACAATGAAGTATTTCACTTAGGAGATATCACCATTACAGCTTTACACACTCCAGGACATACTATGGAGAGTACTACTTATTTACTAAAAAATGAAAAAGCAGAGGATGTTGCCATATTTACTGGAGATACTTTGTTTCTAGGAGATGTTGGGAGACCAGATTTAGCTCAAAAAGCAGCAAATTTAACCCAAGAAGAACTTGCTGGAACCCTGTTTGAAAGTTTAAGAAATAAAATTATGCCTTTAGCAGATCACCTAACAGTATACCCTGCGCATGGGGCTGGTTCTGCTTGTGGAAAAAACTTGAGTAAAGAAACTATTGGTACTTTAGGAGAGCAAAAGAAAACTAATTACGCATTACGCTCAGATATGAGCAAAGAGGAGTTTATTAAGGAAGTAACTGATGGGTTATTACCTCCACCTGCATATTTCCCATTGAATGTGAAGTTAAATAAGGAAGGTTACCAAAACGTTCAAACTATTATCGATAATAATAAAGCCTTTACTCCTAGTGAATTTAAAGAAGCAGTGGAAGCCAATAACGCACTTATCTTAGATGTAAGAAGCGCATCTGACTTTGCCAAATCACATATCCCAGGTTCTATCTTTATTGGATTAGATGGACAATTTGCACCATGGGTTGGAGCTCTAATAAAAGATATTGCTCAACCTATTTTATTAGTATGTCCACAAGGAAGAGAACAAGAAACTATTACAAGATTGTCTAGAGTAGGCTATGATAATACCCTAGGATACTTAAAAGATGGATTGGCCCTTTGGATAGAAGAAGGTAATCAAACAGATAGTGTAGCGCAAGTAGATGCAAATACATTAGCTGAAAAAACCCTTACTGAACCATTGCCAATTTTTGATGTACGTAAGCCAGGAGAATATAATACTGCAAGATTAGACTATACGGATCTACATCATACACCACTTGACTTCTTAAATGATTACATAGAGCAATTTCCAACATCTGAACCATTTTACATTCATTGTGCAGGTGGATACCGTTCGTTAATTGCAGCATCTATTCTAAAGGCTAGAGGTTTTCACAATATGATAGATGTAATTGGTGGATTTGGAGCTATTAAAAATACTTCTATGCCATTGAGTAACACACCTTGCCCAAGTACAATTTCTTGTAGTTCAACAAAATAATTAAATTATGGAATCTTTTGATAAATTAATCCAGAGTGACAAGTTAGTTCTTGTTGACTTCTTTGCTACTTGGTGTGGGCCTTGCAAAATGCTTGCACCCGTGCTAGAGCAATTAAAAAGACAAATCGGTGACAGTATTACGATTATCAAAATAGATATAGATAAGAATACTGTATTAACCACTTTTTATTCCACAAAATACCAAATGAGAGGTGTCCCTACTTTGATGCTTTTTCAAAAAGGTAAATTACTTTGGAAACAATCTGGATATATGGATTTACAGACTTTGAGTAATCATATCGAACCATTTAAATAAAAAATAGGCTTCCCAGTTTTGGGAAGCCTATTTTTTTATATAAAGTCTTAGTAAACTAAGTCTAATCATTTAATTTTAAAACAGCCATAAATGCCTCTTGTGGAATTTCAACGTTACCAATTTGACGCATACGTTTTTTACCTGCTTTTTGCTTTTCTAAAAGCTTACGTTTACGCGAAATATCTCCACCGTAACATTTAGCAGTAACATCCTTACGAAGTGCCTTTACTGTTTCACGAGCAATTACTTTCACTCCAATAGCAGCTTGAATAGGAATATCAAATTGTTGACGAGGTATTAATTCTTTTAATTTCTCACACATTTTCTTTCCAATACTATATGCATTATCCGCGTGCATCAATGCCGATAAAGCATCCACAACGTTTGCATTTAGCATTACATCGACCTTCACTAAGTTAGAAGTTCTCATTCCTATTGGTGAGTAGTCAAAAGAAGCATATCCTTTTGATACAGTTTTTAAGCGGTCGTAGAAGTCAAATACAATCTCTGCTAAAGGCATATCGAAAGTTAATTCAACTCTTTCCTCTGTAAGATAAGTTTGATTTGTAATCAAACCACGTTTGTCTATACACAAACTCATGACCTGTCCTACGAAGTCTGATTTAGTAATGATAGTAGCTTTGATATATGGCTCCTCAACTCTATCTAGTTTTGAAGGCTCTGGTAAGTCAGATGGGTTGTTTACAATAATTGCAGTCTCAGGATCCTTCTTAGTATAAGCGTGGTAAGAAACGTTAGGTACTGTAGTAATTACAGTCATATTAAACTCTCTTTCTAAACGCTCTTGGATAATTTCCATGTGCAGCATTCCTAAGAATCCACAACGGAATCCAAATCCTAATGCAGCTGAACTCTCTGCTGTAAACACTAAAGAAGCATCATTAAGCTGTAGCTTTTCCATAGAATTACGAAGTTCTTCGTAATCTTCTGTGTCTACAGGATAAATTCCAGCAAAAACCATAGGTTTTACATTCTCGAAACCAGCAATCATATGTGAAGTCGGCTCCTTAGCATCTGTTATAGTATCTCCTACTTTAACCTCTTTAGCTTCTTTAATTCCACTAATTAAATATCCTACATCCCCAGTCAAAATCTCTTTCTTAGGAACTTGATTCAATTTCAATGTACCAATTTCATCTGCAAAATATTCTTTTCCAGTAGCTAAGAACTTAATTTTTTGTCCTTTAGTAATCTTTCCATTAATTACTCTAAAAATTACCTCAATCCCACGGAAAGGGTTATAAACAGAGTCGAAAATCAAAGCTTGTAACGGCTCATCTGGATTACCTTTTGGAGCAGGTACTCTTTCTATAATAGCTTTCAAAATATCAGGAACACCTAAACCAGTCTTTCCAGAAGCTGGAATAATTTCCTCGTAATCACATCCTAAAAGATCTACAATATCATCACTAACCTCTTCAGGGTTTGCACTAGGTAAATCCACTTTATTTAATACAGGGATAATAACTAAATCATTTTCTAATGCTAAATATAAGTTCGAAATAGTCTGAGCTTGGATACTTTGCGCAGCATCTACAATAAGTAATGCACCTTCACAAGCAGCAATAGATCTAGAAACTTCATAAGAAAAATCTACGTGCCCTGGAGTATCAATTAAGTTTAAGGTATATTTTTCGCCTTCATATTCATAATCCATTTGAATAGCATGGGACTTAATGGTAATACCACGTTCACGCTCCAAATCCATACTATCTAAAAGCTGACTTTGTTGCTCACGCGCAGTAACTGTCTGTGTTGCATCTAATAATCGATCCGCCAAAGTACTTTTACCATGGTCGATATGGGCAATAATACAAAAGTTTCTAATGTTCTTCATTCGTAGTTATATCAATGTTTAAATTAATGATTCACTTGATTTTAAAGCCTAAACATAAAAACCAGGTTTATCATCATCAAGGTAGATAGATTTTCTTATTTCACAAAGAAATAATAGTAGCCTATATTTTGCAAATATACTTCAAAGTTTCAACAATTGACCTTTTTAAATGCCGTTATATACAAATAAAAACTAGAAAAACTCCTAGTAAATAAACAAATTCGCCTGATTATAGGTTTACTAAGCAGAAAAAATAATCCTAGTAGGAGGCAAGCCATAGATATTGAATACCAAAACATAGTAAACCTAAGCACTTTAATCCATAAAAAAGCACAACGCCAATAACATGCAAACTAAAAAAGAAGTGTTAAAAACGGCTAGATAAAGACTAACAATACACCAAAATTAAGTTCACTAGCAAAAAAATCGTACTTTTGCAGCAAATTTAGCAAACAGATATGATTAAAATCGGTAATATAGAACTTCCTGATCATCCGCTACTTCTTGCGCCAATGGAAGATGTAAGTGATCCACCATTCCGTCGTTTATGTAAACAGCACGGGGCAGATCTTATGTATTCTGAATTTATTTCCTCTGAAGGTCTAATTAGAGATGCGATGAAGAGCAGAATGAAGCTGGACATTTTTGATTACGAAAGACCAATCGGAATTCAAATTTTTGGTGGAGATGAAGAAGCAATGGGTCTCTCAGCGAAAATAGTTGAAACAGTTAGACCTGACTTAGTTGATATAAACTATGGATGCCCTGTAAAAAAAGTGGTATCTAAAGGAGCCGGAGCTGGTGTTTTAAAAGACATTGACTTAATGGTTAAGTTAACTAAAGCAGTTATTGATAGTACAAACTTACCAGTTACAGTAAAAACGCGGCTTGGTTGGGATGACGATTCTATAAATATAGATGAAGTAGCCGAAAGGCTTCAAGATATAGGTGTACAAGCCTTAACTATACATGCTAGAACTAGATGTCAAATGTATAAAGGTTGTGCAGATTGGACGCATATTGAAAGAATTAAAAAGAATCCTCGAATTAAGATTCCTATTTTCGGAAACGGAGATATAGATTCCCCTCAAAAAGCTCTAGAATACAAAGAAAGATATGGCTTAGATGGAATGATGATTGGAAGAGCAGCTATTGGTTACCCTTGGATTTTCAATGAAATCAAGCATTATTTCGAAACAGGTGAATTACTTGCTCCACCTACTATTCAAGATAGGTTAGATGCAGCCAAAAATCACTTAATTTGGTCTATGGAATGGAAAGGAGAAAGACTAGGAATAGTTGAAATGCGAAGACATTACACTAATTACTTCAAAGGAATCCATGGTTTTAAACCACACAGAATGAAATTAGTAACCACAGATGACCCAACGGAATTATTAAATTTATTTGACCAAATTGCAGATGAATATCACAATTATATCATAGAGTAAAAAAGGCTTATCTCATAATAGTTACTTTGCTAGGATTCAAGAGTATTTTATAGGTATATCTCTGTTTCCATTACACTAGATAAAATATATTATTTAATAGAAAAAAAGAGGTTGTTTTTAATGATAAAAACAACCTCTTTTTTTCTTATTTTGTCTGATCTCTCAAAATATGAAGTTCTCTTTGTGGAAAAGGGATATTGATATTTCCATTGTCTAAAGCTATTTTCACATCTTGCTGAACTCTATAAACAGTATTCCAGTAATCTGCTTTATTTGTCCAGATTCTAACGTTTAACTCTACAGAACTATCTGCTAGGTTAGTTACAAATACTAAAGGAGCAGGGTCCTTTAAAACACTTACATCTTTAGCTAAAGCTGCTTTGATTATATCTTGTGCATCTTTAATATTACATTCATAACCAATACCTACAATAAAATCATAACGTCTTGAAGTAATTTCAGAATAATTAGTAACAACTGTATTTGCTAATGGTCCATTTGGACTTATTATTCTCAGTCCCGTTGCACTTGTCAAAGTAGTATATAGTAAATCTATTTTCTCTACCGTTCCTTCAGGTCCACCATTAGCTCCAATATAGTCTCCAACTTTAAATGGCTTAAAAAGTAAAATTAATACTCCACCTGCAAAGTTAGTTAAACTTCCTTGCAGACCTAAACCTATAGCCAAACCTGCAGAAGCAAACATAGCAGTAAAAATAGTGGTCTGTATACCCATTGTAGATGCTACAGTAATAAGAAGTAAAAAATATAAGACTACTCTTATCGAACTTAACAAAAATCCCCTCAATGATTTTTCTAGTTGTCTTTTCTCGAAACGTCTAGATATTACACCCAATAGTACCTTTACAGCATACAATCCTGCAAAAAGCAATACCAATGAGATAGCTATACGAGGTATAGCTGAAAAGATAGCATCTACAAGAATACTAATACCACTTGTCAATTTTTCCATAGCAATTTTTATTTATTTGTTATACTTTCAATTTCTTGGCAATATCTTTGGGAAGACCATCTTTGTGCAATAAAATATCCGTTGTCTTATACTTAACAAACTCTTTACTCATATACATATAACCTTTATAGTCATTTGTATCTCCCCAAGAATTTTTTATGATATAATACTCTTTCCCATTTTGATCTTTGGCTATTCCAACAATGTGCATACCATGATCATCAGTGGTAGTATAGTTATCAAAAGCTATTTGACGTTCTTCTTGTGTTACTTCTCTTTCTTTTTGAGGCCCATCAAAAAGAGTCTTTCTTTCTTGCTCACTCATTTTATCCCAGTCTTTCTCTGGAACAAAACTTACTCCATTTTTCCATGAAAAATATTTTTCACTTACATCTCCTGCCCATGCTACGGTAAAGCCATTATGAACTGCATGATCAATAATTTTTGTTAGATCATTCATCGGCACATTATATACTTGATCAAAAGACCAGTTATCCGGTACTAATAAAACGAATTTTTCATACCATGGGTAGTTTAAATCTGAGCCAATTTCTACATAATCATCCGCATTTATTCCTATTACTTGGTCAGCAAAAGTTCTAGGCGTATACTCTTTGCCTTCCCAAGTAAAAGTCTCAGGTGCCTCACCTAAATAAGCGTCAATTACTCCTGTATATGCCTTTTCCCAGTTTGGTGTAAGCTTTCCATTTGGATTAGAAATTACTGCTTTTAAAACTCCTTGTTGAATAGCAGCCATTTCTCCAAATCTATTAATATCTGTGCCATAATTTAAACCATCATATACACTTTGAGGTACAGCACCATATTTTTTATACATATTCAATACATCATGAAATGCACCACCATCTCCTAGTGTTACTGCTCCATGCATACGAACGAAAATTTTACCTTTTTCGATATAGGAATTTCTAGCTGTAAAAATTTGCGAAATTTCTACAGGCCTTTTACCCATGCGAACCATTTCAGATTCAATGAATGAATTTCCTGAGTAACTCCAACATGTCCCTGAAGACCCTTGGTTTTTTATACTAGTGGCTTCAATATCTACAACAGGAGTAAATTCATATAATTCTTTACTGTTATCACTAGCATTATATTTTAATGCGTTTACTAAATTATCCTGTCCATAAGAATAATTAACTGAACTTCCGCTTAACAAAACTGCTAAGACACAAGCTTTTAAATAATTGTTTTTCATAAATAGTATTTGGTTAGTAGCGTAAAGATAAAAAAAGGTTATTAAAATCCCTGTACTTTTCTAGTAATAGTGAAAAATAGCTTTCAATACCAAAGAGGTGGATTGCTCTACCGGGCTGTATCCGAAGGAAACAGATATTTCAATACAGTAAAACAAATTTTTTAATAGTTAGAGCTAATAGAATAGGAGGCTGAAGATTATTTCTTCAGCCGACCTTTCACACCACCCGGCATACGGTTCCGTACCAAGGCGGTTCTTAACTTTACGATACTTTTAAGTAGATGTCATTTAGAGATGGATAACCTGCTCGTCTTAGTACTTGCTTATTTAATGTAGTATGGAGGACAAAACT
>NZ_JBTXLS010000056.1:0-18819 GCF_054871665.1 Myroides sp. LJL115
ATATCGGCCATAGCCTGTTCTTTGAAACTTTCGAAATCGAATCCGCTCTTTTTGTTGTTTGTGTTCATAAGACTAATTTACATTTTTATATGATATAATTAATTTTGTGACACAGTTGGTGGTACACCTTCTTTTAGGATCATAACCATAGGAACAAATCCCTACAAAACTAAGGTTTTTTTAGGGAAAGACTGTTTTTAAAGTATTTAATATTGGCTTTAGATTATATTTTAACTTAGCTATATTTTCCTGGTAAAGAACTATTAAAGTAAGAGTCTTATTTCTATCTTTGGAAGTGAGCTACTATAGCCTATATGATCTAATAGGTTGAGTATATAAACAATAGCCCGTATAGTGTCCTTAAAATGTTACCGCTTGTTTTTGGGACAAGCTCTATTTTGATTATTTTATGTATGCTAGATCTCCACTGGTCTAATCACCAAAAATACAATTGTAGTTGGTAATATATCATGCTTTATATCTACAATTAAATTAGCATAAACTTTAAACTCAAGTAAATCATTAGTGGTTTCATTATATGCTTACAGGAACATCGATATTTTAAATTGTTATTTTAGATTCTTTGGACTATCCTTCCCTTCAAAACTTTTCAACTCTTTGTTAACCTCATCCAATAATTGTTTTTCGGTTGGTAAATATAATTCGTATTGGCTTGCTATGATTTGTTTTTGTTCTTCGGGTAAAGTGAATTTTACTACTGCATCATTTTTATTTGCACATAACAAAATACCTATGGTTGGATTTTCGTGTGGTAATTTTTCTACACGGTCATAATAATTGACATACATCTGTAACTGGCCAATATCTTGATGTGTGAGTTTGTGAGTTTTGATCTCAATGATTACGAAACATTGTAAAATACGATTGTAAAATACCAAGTCTACAAAGAACTCATCTCCCTCAATATGTATTCTTTTTTGCCTCGCTACAAAAGAAAATCCATTCCCCAGCTCCAATAAAAACTCCTGTAAGTGTGTAATAATAGCACTTTCTAAATCTCTTTCGTAATATGATGATTCTCTCTTTAAGCCTAAAAACTCCAAATACATTGGGTCCTTGATGATTTCTTTGGCATCAGACGGTTGCTTCTCATTTTTGGCAACTGCTAAAACACTTTCTTTATCATTACTTAATAAAAGACGTTCATATAAACTACTATAAACTTGTCGCTCTAACTGACGTGAAGTCCAATTATTTTTTATGGATTCAGCAATGTAAAATTCTCTTTTATCTTGGTTGTCAACACTTAAAAGTAATTTGTATTGTGTCCAACTCAATTGTGCACGCAGTGCGTGCACATTCTCAAATGTGCGATAAAACTGTCTGTAAATATTTATTTGTCTTGTAGAAAAACCACTGCCAAACTCAGGTTGTAGTTGCTCCGAAAGATATTTGATGAGAAACGTCCCATAATCCGCACGTTCTTTTCCCTCTTGTTCTTCTTCAAAAATACGTTTACCAATATGCCAATACATAAGCGTTCGTTGATGGTCAACGGCACGTATAGCCTTGTCTTTTGACTGGGCTATAATGGCTTTTATATCTGCTATGATAGATTGATTTATTAGCATACTATAATTTTTTCTTTATATAGATAAATATTAGTCTGTATTTGAAATAGATATTTTATTAAAATGTCTGTTTTCTAACTTCTATTATTCTAATTATCTTTATTTTATATTTTATTGATCAGTACATAATCCAATTCTAAAGTTACCCAATTTACTTTAGAAGCAATGGTTTGCTTAGCTTTAATTTCTTATTCTTTTTACAAATAGCATTTTGATTTTTTAATATTGATCTAAATAATTCAAATTTAAGTAAAATAATGTAATGAGCTATAAGTAAGTAAGATGGGTTTGTTTTTGAAATAATAATTTTGCATTCCTTAAAGATTTAAAGATATATCTTTTGTATTTGCTCAGTAACTTTCTCGTATAGTTTTTTGGCATAAGTTTGTTGTATAATAATATTATTATGTCCTAACATTTTGTTCAAAGTTTCTAAGGTATCCTTCTTTGCTCAAAAAAACAGTATGTAAACGTATGTAGTGCTAAGTGAATGGCTATTTTCTTTCAAGTAATCAATTGCAATATTCTTTTCAAACTATTATTGCAGACTATATTTGAATGGGTATTTATAGTTGTATTAGAAAGAAACAAATTTTAAAGGACAATTTAGTTTTAAAAACAATCTATTAATGTAGGGTTTATAAAAAGCCAAGTATTAATTTTTAAGACTTGGCTTTAGATTGTATTTTAACTAAGCTGTATTTTCCTGGTAAAGAACTATTAAAGTAAGAGTTTTATTTCTATCTTTGGGAGTGAGCTACTATAGCCTATATGATCTAATAGGTTGAGTATATAAACAATAGCGCGTACAGTGTCCTTAAAATGTTACCGCTTGTTTTTTTGGCATTCCAGTTTTAGAGTTTTAATTACTCTAAATAATAAATGTCCTATTAAAGGTAAAGCACTTCTCTCCCTTGCTTATTAAATAACGTTTTGATTTTCAATACATAGACTATATTTTATTTTAAAGTAAGATATGGGATCTTCTATATGATTTTTGTCGTTTGAAAACAATGATCTGTTTGTTCTATGTCTTTATCAATTCTTTAAACCCTCTTGCTCAGTACTAAGTACCCTGATGAAAAGTGAATTAATTAACTTAGATGTACTCTGTTGTTAATTAGTGACTTATAGTAGCTCATGAATCAATATAACCATTAAAGAATTTATATAAAATGAAAAGAAGTACTATTAGCTTTAAAACTGGATTAGAAAACCAAATAAAAAACTCAAAGTCTGGACTATTTGAATTAAAGTATCTTAAGCATCTAGGTGTTGATTGGGCATTTACTGCTGAACAAGCTGAGGCTATAGAAAAAAGATGGGGTGGGGAAAACAAGGTTTGGGGTATTTTAATAGATAGAATCAGTGATTTTAAGAAAGACTATGATGGTAAGTGTGAGCGTTTAAGTAGGATGTTAATTACAAATTTAAAGCAGCAGGGTTTTTCCTTAAAGGACATAATGCAAAAAACGGCTCTTAGCCTGGAGGAAGTGGAGCACTATTACTTTGAGGATTGATGTTTTGGATGTATAAAAGGCATAATGCAAAAGCGTTGTTCTACCTTTAGAAAGAAGGGATCTCCACTGAATTTAGGGTGTTTTTAGCTATTATTAGAACAAGTAAAACCCAAGAAAATTTAATTTACAAAATATCCTTTCAAATATCCTTATAAGTGGCTAGTAGAACATTAGTTCTCTAGACTTCATGTCTTTTTGGAAAATATTTTTAGAAAGTGATTTTTATAAGAAGAATAATTAATATAAATCCGCAGTGTATGAATAGTTATGAGCGTATGTTAAAGCGAAAATTTGATCACCAAGACTTTAAATCCAGATTGGTGCGTTTAGACAAGGAAATTAAGGAACTACAAGAAATTAAGCAAATTCAAAGAATAAAGAAACAGACTGAGAGAACTAATAAGTTGACTGAAAAATTGAGGAAGGAACTCGAAAAGAAAGGTGAAATTGTTAAAAAAGAATATGAACAAGTTGCAAGGCTAGAGCAGGAACTAGTAACGCTAGAGCAGGAACTAGAAACCCTAAGCCTGGAACTAAAAGAGCAGGATCAGGAGCTGGAACAAATAAGCAAGGAAGTTGAAGTAATAGTTCGGGTTCTTGGGGAGATAAACAAGAAGGATGAAGAATATAGAGAAAACGTAGATAAGAAGTGGAAGCAAAAAATGGGAGCCCTATAAGGGGTTAAAGACAATGATAACTTCAAAAATAAAGAATACGGTTTTCAATTGAAAAATTCGTTATAAAGCTGGGATTATTTCTTAGCAGAGAGAAGGTCAGTTCAGGAAATAAGTTCTATTAGATTACTAATATATTGTTGATAATGATGGTTTTAACTGCTTTGTTTTGGGTTGTTCACTTGGAAATAAGCCAGGAATAGCTTAAATTAGTGACTAACCAAAAAAAGTGAAAAATTATGTCAACAATGAAAGCAGCCAGATGGCATGGAATTAAAGATATTCGTGTAGAACAGGTAAGTATCCCAAAAGCAGGAGAGAATCAAGTGAAAATTGCAGTAAAATTTGCTGGAATTTGCGGTTCGGATCTTCATGAATATAATCATGGTCCACAGCTTATTCCATGGGATACTCCTTATCCATTAAACAACCATAAAGGTGTAACTACTTTAGGCCATGAGTTCTCTGGTGTAGTAGAGGAAGTAGGAAGCAATGTTAAACATCTTAAAAAAGGAGATAGAGTAGTTGTTGAGCCAATTTTTAGAAATCCAGATAGTCCTTTTGTAGAAAGGGGAGAGTATAATTTAGGAGAGTACTTAGGTTTTGTGGGATTAACCAGTGATGGAGGGTTTGCCAATTTTGCCATTGTTGAAGACTATATGGTGCATAAGATGCCAGAGAATATGAGTTTTGAACAAGGGGCTTTAGTGGAGCCAGCTGCTGTAGCTGTATATGCTGTTAGTCAAAGTAATTTACAATTAGGGCAAAGTGTATTAGTAAGTGGAGCAGGACCTATTGGCTTATTAGCTGCTCAAGCTGCTATAGCAAGAGGTGCTAGCCAAGTGATAGTTACTGATGTAGCCCAGAAACGCTTAGATAAAGCTACTCAAATTGGAGCAACTACAGTATTAAATGCACTAGATCCTGAATTAGATAAGAAAATAAAGAGTTTAACCGATGGCTTAGGTGTAGATGTGTTTTTGGACTGTGCGGGAGTGCAAGCTTCTTTTGACCAAGGGATAAAAGCTCTTCGCAATGGTGGGTGCGCTGTTTTAGTAGCCTTATTTGGTAAACCTGTACAAATGGATGCTTTAGATCTAGTACTTAGAGAGATTACAATTAAAGGAGTTATTGCTTATCGCAATAATTTCCCAGAAACTATGGCCTTAATCAGTAGTGGTAGAATGGCAGTAGAGAAATTAGTAACTAGTAAAATTAACTTAGATCATATTGTAGACAAAGGTTTTGAAGTATTAGTATCCAACCCTACCCAAGTTAAGATATTAGTAGAAATAGGTAAGTAGAAAACTATTTACTTCTTAAGGTTATAGCTAAAAAGTAGAACAAAAAAGATAAGAATTAAAATAGCTCCTATTAGAAATAAAAGGAGCTATTTTAATTTAAACTATCTACGGTTTTGGGGTATTTCTCTGCTTTATTCTTACTACCTCTTACTTTATTTAATAGTAACTAGGGTAATAGGGCAGGATAAAACCTGAAGTATGGGTACTATTGTTCCATAATCTTTTTAAAATTTTCTAACAAAGAATGTATATTTTGTTTACCCACAGGATTCTGGCTATGTACATTAAATGCAGGTAATAATAGATTATTATCTAAACAATAATTTACTAACCATTTAGCGCAATCAAATCCGCTCTCTTGAAGACCTAAATCGTGGTCGAAGGAGATAAAATCGGGTAAACCGTTTTTAGTAATGTAAGTTACAAACTCCGTATAAGAGCGTAACCCTATATGCCCTTCTGGGATAGGGCGAAGATCATCCAGATAGAGTTTCATAATATGGGTTTTAAGGGGTTGTATTTAATGCCAAAGGAGTTTTGTTTTCCTTGGTAATTTCACTTATTAGTTGTTGTATTTTGTTTTTTATCAGGGTAGAATCTAAACTATCTATCAAGCAAGTACAGGATTTAGTGTTTTCATTTTTTGTATCCTTATTTTTACTATCTATATTTTTAGTAAAACCTAAAGCTGTTAGTTTTTCTACTACATCGCTTGGTAAATCATTTTGGCTTCTCTCAAAAAATAACAGAGAAAATTTACCCTCTACATAGCGAATATCTAATGCAAAATGATTGTTTTCATATATCCAGTTATCCATAGCTGCACAAGGTTCATAATTACCACTGTCCCAATAAAAAGTTTTTTTAAAGGGAGAAAATTCAGTTACTTTTTCCTCTAAAGTGGTTTTATAAAATACATAAGACCTTAGTTCTGCTTTTGATCTCCAATTCTCCACATCACTTCTTGCTAAAAAGATTCTTTCCCCATACTCTTCAGGATTTTGAGGATTTTTAGTCTTTTCTATTTGAAAGTTTATACAATATTCTATTACCCCTTCGTTTTTAATAAACAAAGACCTCCAGCATGTAATGTTCGTTGGAAAGGTGCTAATAATATTTTCTAGGTCCTTTTTTATGTCCCCAGTAGTGATTTTATCTAGTAAATTTTTCAAGAAAATACTTCTAGTAGTATCATTAAATACTTTTCTCCAATTAGATAATTTTGCGCTTAAGCTATTGTTAAAATTACAGAATGTATAATAATTTGAAATTTTGGGTAGATAATCGCCATATGTCAGTAGTGCTCTTTGAAATAGGCAAGAGTGATTATCTTGAAACTCTGGGCTAAAAAGCCTATTGAGTTTATTAGAATAATCTACAAATTGAACTATATTATATCCATTGTCCTCTTTTGAAAAATTCAAAATGTAGCTAATTTGTCCATTGAAATAACTATGGTTTTCTATCTTTTGAATTTCCTGTTGCCATTTATTTGTAGGGTCATTAACTATTAGCTCTGCCTTTAATTTTTCTTCTTTTACTTGGTCTTGTAGAAAGCCAGAAATTTTAGTTTGTGGCTCAAGTAAATAAGAATAAATGTTTTGACTATTCTTTGCCAATTCTTTTATAGAGCGAATTGCTTTATAGAAGCCCTCTGGAGATTGAATAAGGGTATTGTTAATTAGGTTGCTACAAACCCTTATCCATCTGTTATAGGATTGTAAGTTCATAGTATCGAGCTCTCCATGGTTAAGGAAGAATTGAGCAACAGCGTAGAATCTAAGGTATTGCCAATAGTCGATACCGCAGCCAAGGAATTCTTGGAAATAATTTTGGCTATCTTCAAATGTAGTTAAAGCATCCATTATTTTTGAAATAGAGTCTAAATAGTAAGGAGTGTAGATCTGTTGGTGCTGGTGTAATAAAACAAAATTATCTTTTTCCTCTTTAGTAATATCCCTAGTTTCAGCCCAAAAACACAGCGAGATGTTTTCGATGAATTTTAGGTACTTACTATCCACTTGCTCCAAGTCAATTTGGGCATTTTCCCTTTCTAATTTCCAGAAAATATCTAACCACTCATTATCTAGTTTAGCTCTTTGCTCTAGATTGAAAAGAACGGAAAAGCTTGCTTTGAAATTTTCAAAACTAGTAAGAGGTTTACCACGGGAATTCATTTTTACATAAATTTCATCCTCTAACTTGAATTTCTCTAACTCCAGAAAATGAAAGGTTACTGGGCAATTTTCACTGCATAATAGATTAAATAAATCCTGGTTGGGGCCTGTGAATTTATCTTGGATAATATCAAGCATACGTAGCATGGCCTTTATTGTCGGGTCGTTTTCCCATGACAAGAAAAACCATTTTGTATTGGTGATTTGCTCACTTATTTTTTGTTGGCCATTATACTCTAGGTTTTGCGTTACTAATTTTAAGCAGAAATCGTGGGAGCTTGGACGAGTTTCATAAGTGAATTTAGATAGAGTTTCCCTGCCTTGCTTACATAAAGTTCCCAAGGATAAAAACCAATGCAACAAAAATAAGGTGGTTAAACGCTGCTGGCCGTCAAGGGGAATAAAGTCGCGATCCTCTATTTTTCCATAAACAAAGTGTAAGTTTAACTTTGTTTGATTCTTAAGAGAGACAGCGATATCTCCAACAATATTACATCCCGTTTTTTGTAAGTCGCTATATAGTCTATCCTGGACATAATCTCTTTGAATAGCTGGTATTTGTATGGTGTTTTTGCTAATTAACTGCCAAAAGCTAATTTCTTTATCTATCGTATTATTGCTCATAGTTTTCTTACTTAATTGTAATGTAATCTGTTAATGTGTTTTTCATTTCCTTTAAATAACCTTCCATATCTTCCTTTGTCCATTTAAGGTTTTGGTCTACATTTTCGGAGTAATATTTCAAGAAAACATTTTTGGTACAGATGGGAATAAAGGAACCTTGTTGGTCAAGTTGCTTAATTTTCTCTCTTTTTCTGTAAAATGGTGCGTTATTTAAACTAGAATTATCCGATGGCGTTAGTAGAGCTAGATTTTTTAGTGAATGAATCGTGGCTCCCGCATCACTGGATAACTCCAATATTCTTTTTTGCAAATTATTAAAAGTAGCTTGATCGATTTCACTGCTTTCTAGTAGATTATTAACTTCATTGGAAAGCTCTAGGTCCTTCATAATAAAAGGATCTACTTTTTGCTCTTCTAATAATTGTACTTTCTGCTTGTGATCCGTAATTTCCTGTGATTGCTGGGCGTGGATATGCTCTAAAGACCAACTTGAAATTCTATCAAAAGAAAACTTGTTGTATCCTGCGTCCATTGTGGTTATAATATTGAACAGTAGAAGAACATCCTTTGCTTTTTGATAATTACGCTCATAGCCAATCTCATTTAAATCGACATCGCTAAAGTGGGATTTTATTTTTTGTTTCAACGCATCGATAAAATCCGACTTAGAACAGGATTCCGCTAGTTCTTTTATCTTTTCTATTTTGTTTTGTGATCCGCCAATTTGTAATAAAAAACCAATCAAATGGAAATGGGTGTATTTATTGTTTTGATCCTTACTAGTGTACCACTCATAAAAAGTACGGTAATAGTTTTTAATTTCATCCCATAAAAATTCACCAGTGCTACCAAAGGTAGTATCCTGGTAAATGCTAGTGTTTTTTGAAATCAAATCATTAAATATATGGAAGGACCAATACCTATCGTGACTTTTGTTGATGTTTAATGTTGTGTACTTTTCATATTTTTCAGCAACTAAATCGAAAATAAATTCAATGTGATTTAGGTAGTTTTTAGATGGGTTTATAAAACGCCAAAAGTAAACTTCTCGCAATGTGTTTTCTATGTCGTCCCATTCATATCCAATTTTTATTTGATGTTTCTTTTTATCCTTATCCGTTAGGTAAAAGATCGCTTTAATAAGTTCGGCATTTGTTAAGTCAATCTTTCCTTGGTTATACTTAGCAAATGTTACATTGGGTTTTGGATCTGTAAGGCTATCTACCTTTATGGGATACCATATAAAACGAATATTGTTTGCTTGGTCCTTATGTTCACTATCGAATGAATTAGAAATTAATGTGTGGGAGAAAGCAGGGATATCAACTTTGTTTTGCTCAAACCATTGCTGTATAGTCAAATAAGCATCACTCATTCGATAAAAGTCAATGTTAGTTTTATCCACTTGGGTAGTAGAACAAATATTCTTTAAAAACTTCTCACTACTGTAATTTTCTTTTTCTCTTGTTTCGTAATGAATTGAAAATAAATCAGATGGAACCTTTGAGTCTTGTTTAGTGGAAAGGTAGGACAAAAGGATGTATATAGTAGTAAGACGTTGTTGTCCATCTACTAACTCATAAACAACTTGTTTTTTTTCATTCTTGTCTTTTAGAATTACAATTAATGGCTGTAGGCAATAAAATTCACCTTCAACTTTATTTTCCTTTCTTTTAAATTCTAGAATATCGTTTAATAGGTCAATAATTTGTTGTTGCTCCCAACGATATCCTCGTTGATAAGAAGGAATGAAGAAGTTCATTCCAAATAATTCAGGGATTGATTTTAGTGTTATTTTGTCTGCCATTTTTTAATATTTTTAGTCCTCTGTAAGTGTGTCACAAAAGTGGTTTTAAACTCTACCTTTTATGAAAGTACACAAGAGATTTAATCAAGCTATTTGGTTTAAGGTTGTTCTATAAAACTATACTTTTATGTTTAGTTTTATAGGAGGAAATGTATTGAAATATAGTATTTATTTTACAAAGCAGGTGCATGTTTTCCTTTGTGTGCGCCATTTGGATGTCTCATGCATGAGCCACTTGTTAGGGTGGAAAGATTTGCATACTTTGTTCCACAATGTTTACAAGTATATTGAGATTTTTCACTTCCTTCATAAAACTTATGTTTTCCCTTATACGTGCCATTGGGATGTCGCATACAAGAAGCGCTTGTTAGCGTCGATACACTGGAATACTTTGTTGGCACAATATTCACAATAATAATTTGCTATAGTCTGTACTGTTATAATTATATTTACGAGCCAAGTTTTCATCTTTTTCTAATTCTCTATAGCAAAAATACTTAGTGACTCTGCCAATAGGTGTCGTTGTCTAAATTAAAAAAATAATATTTTAAATTTATCCATTATCTTATCAGATATAGTGTACTGCTTTGTTTTTCTTTCTTTCTTTCTTTCTTTCTTTCTTTCTTTCTTTCTTTCTTTCTTTCTTTCTTTCTTTCTTTCTTTCTTTCTTGTAAGATGATTATTTACTGTACAAAAGATTTTAGTGATGCACTCTAATTGCAGGTTTTTATGGTGTACTGCTTCTTGGCTATTTAAATTTTATGTTGAACAGGAACATTAAAAAAGCGTAGCCTTATCTATAAGGATAGGGGTATACTTAAACAGTTAAGAAACTATATAGGAATAATACAAACTATTCTAGATAGTAAGAAAAATGATAAAGACCTAACTATAAGTGTTTTGAATAATTATGGCAAAGAAAAAAAACAATTTAGGAACGTTTATTGGCTTTGGTAGCGACTGAAGTTTTAAACACTATTTCGGGAAGGAGGAAAATAAAGATATTCTAATACTCTTTTTAAATGGTCTTTTTCAAGGAGAAAGAGTAATTGTTGATTTACATTATCAACCTACTGAACTTAATGGAGACACCAAAGAGCAAAGAAGTACCTTTTTTGCTCTTTATTGCACAGGAAGCAATGGGGAGCATTTTATAATTGAAATGCAACAAGTTAGTCAGGATTTCTTTATAGATCGCAGTATTTTTTACACTTCCCGTTTAATTAACAACCTCATTGAGAAAGGCCCTACAGGAAATAAGTATCAATTACCTCCTGTTTTCTTTATTGGACTTCTAGAGTTCACTTTACCCGATTTACCTACAAACGAATACTTTGTAGACACAGCTATTTGTGATTTAAAAAGCAAAGAAATCATCTATTCTAAACTGGGTTATAAATTTTTAGTCCTTCCTAATTTTAATAAAAAAGAAGATGAAATAGTAGGGCATATGGATAGCTGGTTTTATTTATTAAAGCATATGAGTGAGCTAGATAGCATTCCTAAATTTTTGGATAAGCGAGTTTTTGGACGTATCTTTGATATAGGAAGAGTAGCTAATTTAAATGCAGAAGAGATGAATCAGTATGAAATCAGTTTAAAAAGAAGATTAGATGCTAGGAGTACCCAAGCTACTCAGGAACGTTTAAAGAAAGAGGTAGAAGAAAAGAAAATTGCTCTAGCTGAAAAAGACCATGAGTTAGCTGAAAAAGACCATGCACTAGCTGAAAAAGACCATGCACTAGCTGAAAAAGACCATGCACTAGCTGAAAAAGACCATGCACTAGCTGAAAAAGACCATGCACTAGCTGAAAAAGACCATGCATTAGCTGAGAAGGATCGTCGTTTTATTGGTTATCTTAAAAATCAAGGACAAACCATAGAACAGATCATGCAAATTACTAATTTGGATGTTGAAGTTATTAAAGTGGTATTTACTAAGGAGTAGTATTTTATTGAGAGCGCCATGCAAGGCAGTAAATTTTCGGGGCATATATTTGATAACAATTATGCCTGTTATATTATAATGTATAAAAAAGGGACCATAAAGGTCCCTTTTTTGTTGAATAGCCACCCTAGTTAATGGGATACTTTGAGGTTGTGGTTATTTCCCAAGGTATTCTAACTAAAAATATATTAAATACTCTGGTGGTTCTGTGCATTTAGTTGATTTTACTCATATGCTTTTTGTTAAACCTTTTGCCTTAAAGTTAGCTTTTAAAAAAGATAACCGATACTTGAACTTTTATGAAAAAAGTAGGATAAACTTGTTGTTATAGGTTTAAGTCAAGTAAAGGTTATCTACTAATGAAAATTTGAAAAATAAAGTTTAAAAAGATTCTCTTTTCCAAAAATGGAAGCGATTATATTTTAGAAAACCAATCTTGGAACATTCCTCCAACAATAGGTAATTGTTTTTCTTCTGATTTAAAAGCCGCTATAATACAGTAGATCACTGCTACTAAAGAAGCAATTCCAATAATTGGTGAAAGAATTCCTCCTACTACTGGAACATAACCTAAGAACCCAGCTAGGAAACAAACAATATTCAAACCTAAACTTTGACGAATGTGAAAACTTGCTAGTTTTGAAGGATTGTTTTTATTCATAAAGTAGGCAATTATTAACCCAATAAGAGTTAAGTAAGAAATAATTGCAGTTGTTTTTCCTTGATCTGCTGTAAGTGCTGTGTGAGCTTGATTTTTCATAATAATGGAATTTATTTTATTTATATGTGTTTTAATTACTAATTCTAACAAGACAAAAGTAGTAGCAGTTGGCTTTTGGTACAATAGCTGAAATTAGGGATATTTGATGTGGATGGCTTTTTTTCTAAATGTTAGAGCTCTTTTTTTTAAATAAAGAAGTTTTTACTTAGACAAACTCCTTACTCCAATAAGCTTATTTCTACTGCTGTTATGATTTTACTTTTAAACCTTAAGGGATTACCAGGTGTAATACGTATTTTTAAAAGTAGTCTTTGTTTCTCTTTATGTATCCACCAGAGCAGTAGACTATTTCTATAGTGCAAAAATGTATTGCTAAACAAGAGAAGTCTAGTGTTAAAATCGAAGGAGAGCTTGAAAAGCAAAAGGAGAAAATCGCAGAGTTAGAACGTTTAGTAAAATTACTTCAACGCATGAAGTTTGGACAAAGAAGAGAGCGTTTTGAAGATCCCAATCAAACCAAGTTACCTTTAGAGGTTCAAGCTGAAGTTCTTCAAGAACAAGAAGAAATCATCAAGCAAGAGATTACTTACTCTAGAACTAAGAAAAAACACCCAGGAAGAGCTAGTCTTCCTAGTCACTTACCTGTAGAAGAAATAGAAATATACCCAGAGGGTGATCTATCCGATAAGCTATGTATTGGTACAGAAACTACAGATGTATTAGACTACGTACCTGGCTATTTTAAGATTAAGCGATATATTCGATATAAATACGCCACTAAAGACAAAGATAACACACAAATCAGTATCGGACTTCTTCCAGATCGAACCATCGAAAGAGGAATACCTTCAGAAGGACTTATAAGCACTATACTTGTAGACAAGTACATGGATCATCTTCCGCTTTATAGGCAAAAGCAACGCTTCGCTAGAGAAAACATAGAGATAGCTTCCTCTACCATAGAAGGTTGGGCTGCTCAAGGGATGGAGGCCTTAAAGCCATTATACGAGAACCTTATAATGGACATTAATAATGAAGGCTACCTTCAAGTTGATCAGACTACTATCAAGGCTATAGGAGAGTGTGCTATAGTATTGGTGTAGCTTGTTAGGTTTGCCTATCTTATTCTACTAATTTTAGCTCTTTCTTTTTATTTTAATGTAGGATATACTAAATTTAGGGAATTACAAACATAAGATAGGTTTTGGAAAATGAAGAATTAAGGCAAAATTTTGAAGCTTCAGCTTTCTGTTCCGCAAAATGCCAATTACATTAACTTTTTCCTTAAATTTATTTAATTGGCTTTTGCTTACCATGCCTCTAAATTGAAATTTTTCGCTTCAATTTCCATTACTGATACCAAGCCCTGAAACGTTAGCTATAATATTTGCACCATGTAACAAAACTTTGCTAAGCAAAAATAAATATTGTATACTTGATAATAGTAAATCTTGTGTTATGATAAAAAAGAAAGTAGAAAATATTGAACAGCGTAAAATAAAGAATTCTAGTTCAGAAGATTCTTTATTAATTTCATCCGCAACTGAAGCTTCCTCAAAAGCTGTTAGAAGTTCTAGAGCACTTGGGCTATCAATAAAAGTCATTAGAAATCATAATATAATCACTATCAATCCTGACAAAACCACAAGCGTTATAAGAAAAATTGCTAAACCAACTATTGATATGTCAACTTTGAAAAAAGGAATGGTTTTGGAAAAAAAATAAAATGGAAGGAGCTAGATTAAGAGTTTTTGCTGGGCCAAATGGATCGGGTAAAAGCACATTATTTGATTCTTTTAGCAAAAAGTATAATACAGGAGTATTTCTTAATGCCGATTTATTAGAAAAAGAATTATCTACTAAAGGATTACTATGATAAAACCAAATATAAATTAATAGCTTTCAGCGTCATTTTGTGCTAATAATTCAAAAATAGGCCCAATAGGTGTCCTGAAGTAAATGATAATAAACCTCTTTTTTATTAAAAATTTGGAGCACTATAATACTATGCTGCTACTTCATACCTTTTATTATTACGGACACAAGAGCAGATGCGGTGAATTAACTTATTCTTAACGTTGTTTAAAACAAGCTTTTTAGGTTTTCCTTCTTCAACCTTTTTCTCATAATATGTCTTTATTTCTGGATCATACCTTATACTAGATAATGCACATAAATGCAATAATTTTTTAAGCTTTTTATTAGCCATAAAATGAACTTTTGCCTTGCCTCTTATGCTTTTTCCTGAAGTATATTCAAAAGAAACTACCCCACAATAGGAAGCTAATTCTCTTGGCGAATCAAACGAGGTAAACGAATCAGTATAGCAAAGTAAAAATAGCGCGGTAATACTTCCACCCCCTTTGACAGAGGTTATGCAATTATATACTTGTGAAATCTCTGAATCTTGCTTTACAAGTTCTTCTAATTGCTTATCTATATCCTCTATCGTCTTTTTGACGGCTTTAGTAGCTTTTTTATTGCTCTTGGATAGCACATTATAAACGGGATCGTTATATCCTTTTAATTCTTGGATATTTACTTGTACAGCAGTTTTATAAGAAACATTTAATTCTCGAAGATTTAATAATCCTTTTATCTTGTCTAAAACCTCTTTAGAACATTTAAACAACTTGACTTCTTCTTGATTTTTTTTAGCATATTGAGCTATTCTTGCGGAATCTACTTTGTCATTCTTACCCCTTTGTATACCACTACTTCTAATTATTCGATAGGCCATTTCGACCCATACATTACACTGATTTGAGGTTAATACATCAACTAAAATGTTTTTATATAAACCAGTATGCTCCATACAGATTAAAGTCGTTTCAATTGCACAATGTTCACCCTTTATCCACTTTAAAAACATTTTCACCCCTTTCTTTGTATTACAAAATTGATTGTGGCTAAACGGATTGTTTTCTACTAAAATTGATGCATCAAAATACTCTTTTGAGATATCTATTCCAATAACCTTTGTAAATTTGTCTATAATGATAATTATTTAAAAACAACCTAACTCTAAAGTGCTATTTAAACCTTGATACTAGACCCGAAGGTCTTAATTACTAGTCTGATACTTTTTAGTGAAATCAACAAAGTCCTAGTCGAGCACTAAGCCTTTAATATAGCTTTGGATGGATAATGGTTCACTTTGTTGATTAGGTTTGTTAATACTATTCTTTAAAGTTATCAATTTTACATTTAGCAAATCTAAAGGGTTGGATACATTGGTACGACAATTGGATTTATTTTCTACTTGATTATTGTGATAAAAAAGGAAATCTATTAAAATGTAAAGGACGTATAATAACTAAGCTTTCATCTCTAGCCTTCCTAGTTATTAAGGGAAGTTTTTAGTTAAATATTGTTACATATTTTGATGTTTGAGTTTTAATTTGTTATTTTGTAACATACAAATGAATTCGTATGGAAAAGATATTATCGAAAAATTTAAAAGATTTTAGAGTTAAACTTGGTTTAACACAAGATCAAATTGCGGATTATTTAGATACGTCAAGAGAAGAGGTTAGTTATTACGAAACTAATCGTCGAAATGTTCCAATGGACCTGATTCCGAAATATGCTAAATTGTTCGGTGTAGATGAATATGATTTATACGAGGAAGATAGCGTTATAAATAATCTTAATTTAGCATTTGCCTTTAGAGCGAATGAAATTTCTCCTAATGACTTAAAGGTTATCGCAGATTTTAAAAAAATAGCATTGAATTATCTTAAAATTAAAAGTGTATTAGCTAAATAATGAATTATAACGTTTTAGAAAAAAAAGTAATCGAATTTAGAAAATTTACTGGTTTAAGTGATACAGATCCGATTAGATTTAAAAGTTTATTATCAAAGTTGAATGTAATTACAGTGTTTAGAGATTTATCTGCTGAATTTTCTGGAATGGCTTTAAAGGTTGATGAAAATAGATTTATTTTGGTAAACTCTAATCATAGTTTAGGAAAACAACATTTCACTATTTGTCACGAATTGTATCATTTATATATTCAAGAAAATTTCTCTTCAATGATTTGTAATGTGGGGCAATTTAAAAGTTCAATGGGAGAGGAATATAATGCTGATAGGTTTGCTTCAATATTATTAATGCCTGAATCAGCAATTAAAGAATTAATTCCAGATAGTGAACTTTGTAAAGATAAAATTCAATTAAATACAATTTTAAAACTTGAACACTATTTTTCTTGTTCAAGGAATGCACTGTTATATAGATTAAAATCTCTTAATTTAATTACATTTAAATCTTATGATAAATATTGTATAAATGTAAAATCTAATGCTGTAAAATACGGTTATCCAATTGATTTGTACCAAAAAGCAAATAGCGGTTTAACAATCGGTAATTATGGTTCTTTAACCAGAGAACTATATGATAAGGAATTGATTTCTGAAAGTCATTACATTTCATTATTATATGATTTAGGTATGAACGAAGAATATCTTAATAAAATTTTTGTAGATAATGACGAAGATTAAATTAAAAGATATTCTTATTGATGCGGATGTTATTTCTCATTTTATTACTGGTGGTCAAATACTTATGCTCCATAAAATCTTCCAAAACAAGATTTTAATTCTCGATAAAGTATATGATGAACTTCTGAAATATAATTCAAAAAAGTCCGAAGTAAAAAATTTAGTGAACTTTGGGATTGTAACTATAATACCGTTTCCGAGTACTAACCAAGTCGTACTTAAAGAATATTTACATATTAAGAAGGTAATGTTCAAAGGCGATGGTGAAAGTGCTTGCCTTGCTTATGTTAGGAATACAAAAGATATTATAGGGAGTAGTAATTTGAAGGATGTTAAAAGTTATTGCACAATGCATTCTATAGAACTTTTAACAACTATGGATTTTTTATGTGAAGCATTACGTAAAAGAATATTAACTGAGGCGAATTGTGATGATTTTATTTCGAGAGTTTTAGCTGCTGGGAGTAAACTTCCTGTAACTAAGATGAGTGAATATATCTGTAAATGAAATTTCCACTAAGGTTTCAGAACTTGGCGTCAGTGGCGGAAATTTAGGTGAAAAGTTTCAATTTTTGGACACTGTAAGCAAAAACCAATTTATTGAATAGATTTAAGAAAACAGTCAATATAATTAATTCTCTAAGAGAAGTACTTGTTTCTCTTTATTGGATATCCAAATTAAATCCGCACAATTAGTTAGTCGAGCCTTAAAAAGGCATCTAACTATTGATAAGTCTAGGATTCGTGTATAAAAAGCTTTGAAAATAATGCAAGGTTTAGTACTTTAGAGTATCTAACCTTGCATTTTATTTTATGGCTCCTAAACAAAAAAACAGAGCTCAAGTAAATTTATTTTCTTCTTTTGAACATATGCTTAATCAGAAACACCCTTTATTTATTTTGGCTAATAAGGTTAGATGGGAGGTTTTCGAAGAAGCGTATCCAGCCGAGCAGCCACATCTTGCCTAGCATAACCTAAGGATTTAAGTTTGCCAGTAAATCGTATAGTTATGAGCAAACAAGAGATCATGCTCCAACATGTGGAGAATTGGAAGCAAAGTGGTTTAACCCAAAGTGCTTATTGTGAGAGTCAAAATATAAAACGTCCCACCTTTAGTTATTGGCTAAAAATAGCTAATAAACAAGAGAGTATACCTTTAGATAGTTCCTTTATCACTATTGAAAAACAAGCTAGTATAGCTTCTGGTAATTACGAAATTGTTTACCCAAATGGAGTTATTCTTCGCATAAATACCAGCAACTTGGCAGAATTGTCTACTTTACTTAAACTTGTGTAATGTTTAGCTTAAGTAGTACACATAAATTTGTCTTGTACAAACCAGGGTGTGATATGCGTAAAAGTTTTGATAGTTTATGTGGATTAGTACACAATGAATTAAGTCTTACCGCTCATGATGGTAGCGTATATATCTTTATCAATAAAAAGCGCAATCAAATGAAACTCTTACACTGGGAGTATGGCGGTTTTGTACTCTACCATAAACGCTTAGAGCAAGGAACTTTTGCTTTACCTACAGATGGTAAGTCAACAATGACATGGAGTGATTTAGTTCTAATGATCGAAGGAATACAGATTATAAAAAGCACTAAAAAAAGACGGTTTTTCTTAGAATAAATATACCTAAAACCCTTGTGTAATCAAGGGTTTTGTCGTATATTTCTATCATGGGAATAGAACTGGAAAACTTATCAAAACAAGAACTTTTGGCGCTTATAAAAAAGCAGTCGAAGACTATTTCTATACAAGAAAAAACTAACATTAAAATCGAAGGAGAGCTTGAAAAGCAAAAGGAGAAAAACGCAGAGTTAGAATACTTAGTAGAACTTCTTAAACGTATGAAGTTTGGTCAAAGTAGAGAACGTTTTGAAGATCCCAATCAAACCAAGTTACCTTTAGAGGTTCAAGCTGAAGTTCTTCAAGAACAA